>JBBRSQ010000001.1:0-73649 GCA_038245255.1 Patescibacteria group bacterium
ATATATATTTTTATTCAAGAATCGCTCGTAGTTACCAATATCCTGATCCGTTTCATCACCATCTTCAGTAACAAAAACTTCACCATGTTCAATTGGGTTCATTGTACCAGCGTCAACATTAATATAAGGGTCCATTTTTATTGCGCTAACATTATAACCACGCGCTTGTAAAATTTGACCAATCGAAGCAGTTGTCACGCCTTTGCCCACACCAGACATAACTCCGCCGACGACAAAGATGTACTTTGTTGTCTCAGTCTTTTCTTTGAGACTGTTTTTTATTTTTTTAGGTAAAGGCATATTACTTGACAGTTAAATATAATTATGATATAAAACAAACATCTTAGATAAAATTCTTTAACAAAAACAAAAAAAATTAGCGAAAAATGAGCGACGAAAAACTGTACTTAGTAGAATCAGACAATGGGAATGGCACAAGATTTATTCTCATTGAATTTAATGGAATAAATGGTTGTACACAACTATTTAAAACAAAAAAAACTGAAGAAATGGCCCAATTTCTTAATGAAGAATACGCGGCGGCGGTTCAGGAAAACATAATAATCTTTAATGAACTCCCCTGCAAAAATTGCAAAAAACGTAAAAAATGTTATTTGTATTCTATCATTGATGTAATTGACGTTAGCATCGCTGAGGAAATTTTCAACTTTGTTACCGATGAGCAATCAGATAACGTTGCGGAATTTATGGAAAGAAACGATTAAAGTTTCTATCCAAAAACCGCAAAAAGGCAGACTTTTACAGCTGCCTTTTTTCTTTTTATTTTTTCTTCGGTTTCAAAAGTTCTAAGGCCTTATTCATTTGGGGATCAATATTTTTATCAATATCGTTTTGTGTATATTTAATTTCAACATTTGGAGCGATTCCCTTTTCATTAATAAAATCACCGGCCGGAGTCAACCATTTTGCAATCGTAATTTTAATCGACGAGCCATCAGATAAGTCTTTAAGAGTTTGAACAGATCCCTTGCCATAGGTCTGCTCACCGACTAAAGTTGCTTTCTTATAATCTCTGAGCGCACCAGCTAAAATTTCGGAAGCGGAGGCACTGCCGCCATTGACAAGAACAATCGTTGGAAAATTCTTTAAACGTGCTCGTCCGTTAGACGGATATTCATTTCTCTTATTATCGCCAAACTGTTCGGCGACAACTGGCCCTGCCTCAATCCATTCGGATGCTAAAGCAACGGCAGTATCTAAGTAACCACCGGGGTCATTACGCAAATCAAGAATAATTCCCTTTGGCTTTTTTACTAGTATCTCATTGACCGCTGAATTAAAAAGACTAAGAGTGTCATCATTAAAATTTGTGACTTTTAAAACAAAAATTCCATCTGCTCTCATTTCTGTTTTTACACTTTTTACAAAAATTAAATCGCGTGTAACAACAATATCTTTTGGTTTATCACTTCCTCTAATGACCGTTAAAGTAACTTTTGTTCCCTTTTGGCCGCGAATAAGTTTAACGGCTTCGTCTAGCGTTAAGCCAATCGTAGTCTTTCCATCGATTGCGTAAACTTTGTCTCCAGCTCTTACTCCGGCTTTTTGAGCAGGCATGCCATCAAGAGGCGCAATTACAGTGATAACCTCATTTCTCATGCCGACTTCCGCCCCAATGCCCTCAAAAGTACCCGCTAAATCGTCGCTAAATTCTTTAGCGACTTTTGGATCCATAAAAACGGTATAAGGATCACCAACTGATTCGGCTAATCCTTTTAGTGAACCATAGAAAAGCTCCTTATCTTTAACTTTAATTTTATCAACATAGTTTTGTTTTAAAGCGTCCCATACTTCCCAGTAAAGGTTAAAATCAAAACTTTCATCAGAAGAACTAGCGTCACCGTTTTTAGCCGCCTCAGAAAAAGCAATTGTCCTGGCCGAATTTCGTCCGGCTAACGCTTTATTATTTTGACCAGTAAAAAATCCACCCCAGAAAGTTGCCAGCAGAACTGCAACTAAAACAAATCCCGGAAGGATTTTTTTAAATTTTTCGTTTTTAAACTTTATATTTAGTTTCATATATTTATATTATTTTCTAATTACTATCGGCTTGTCTTCGTTTAGTAAATTAACTAAACGCGATGGTTTTTGCTTAGGGGACGGGCCAGCGTCAATAATTAAGTCTGGTCGATTATTTTTTTTAGGAAAGTAAACATGAAGTCGGTGTAAATCAATAATATCCTTTTTTCCACTTAAATTAAGACTTGTTGAAATAATGGGACAATCTACCTTCTCTAATATTTTAATTAAAAATTTGCTTTTAGGCAAACGGACTGCTAGACCCTCGACTCCTCGTGTTAATTCTTTAGGTAAATTATGGCGATTCTTTAAAATAACAGTTGTTGGAATAGCCGTTTTAGACCAATACATTTTTAAAAGTTTCTCCTGTTTTTTAGAAATGAAAACATAGCGTTTAGCCATGGCTAAATCACGCACAAGAATTAAAATTGGTTTTTTAGGATCTCGTTTTTTTAAATGATAAATCTTTTTTATTGATCTGGTCTTATCAGCCAGACAACTTAAACCATAAATAGTATCAGTTGGTAAAACAACCACTTGCCCGATTTGCAAAGAACCGACCACAAGATCAACGATGGCCGGTTTAATTCGAGTTGGTTTTATTTCTACATGTGTCATGTTTTTAAATGTTTCAGAAGAATTAAATAATCGACTTTAATAACTTAAGTGCTTCGGGCAAAATAGGTAAAATTAGATTTACTATCTTAAGTAAAAATGGAGAAATAATTGAACCAGTTAGTTGATCGCCAAAAAAGTTTCCAATAACTGCATAGCGCGATGCAACAAATAAAATTAGGCCTAAACTTAAAGCTCCTTCAAAAAATCCTAAGCCAGCGCCGGCTAAATTATTAATATATTTACTCCCGGGAATAAAGGCTAATAAATTAAATATTTTTTCAATTAATTTAAAGACTAGGTCCATTAAACTAGTCACGACTACAAATAAAATAATAAAAACTATAACCTTTCCAATTGCTTCATGATTACTAAAAACCTTGGCAACTAAAGTAAAAGCACTTAAATAAAAATGACTAGCAATATATGCCCCAATGATTAAACCAATCACATGACCAAGTAATCTAATTAATCCTTTAAACAGACCATTTAAAGTATACGCAGCTAGAATTATAATTAAACTAATGTCGAAAATGGACATATATTTTATGATAATAAACGAGGAAATAAAGACTCCTCTTTTTTAATTTGCGGATTCAAAAACTGGGCTTGTATTTTTTGGGCAGTTCCAGGAAGGAAAGGCTCAAGTAGATAAGCTAAATTTAGAATTGTTTGTGCTAAGGGACGTAAAACATTTTCAATCTCTGCTTTTTCTGCCATTTTCCAAGGCGCCTTTTGACTTAAATTCTCATCGCATAGTTTTATTTGTTCCCAAATTGTTTGAAGAGCCTCATTAAAACGATAAGATTCGAAACTTTCAGTGAATTGTTTAACCACCGCGGAAATTTCAGTATTCTCTAAATCTATTTTTAAATTAGTTGCAATCTCATTTTTTTCAAGTAGATTTGAAACTCTGGCAATAAGATTGCCAATTCCATTAGCTAAATCTGAATTATAGCGTGTTCGAAATTTTTCTTCACTATAGTCGCCGTCTTCAAAGGGAGAAATTTCAGCGAGCAAATAATAACGAACTGCGTCAGTTCCATATTTTTCCACTAAATCATAAGGATCAACGACGTTGCCTAAGCTTTTGCTCATTTTTTGACCATCAGAAGTTAGAAATCCAAAAACCAAAACTTGCTTTGAATTAGCAAGGCCGGCCGACATTAACATTGCTTGCCACATCGCCGCTTGCGGACGTAGATTATCTTTTCCACACACTTGAACACCGGGCCAATAATTCTTAAAATTATCAGTGGCCTCAGGCCAGCCTAAAGTCGAAATATAATTAACCAAAGCATCAAACCAAACATACATTACTTGGCTTTCATCGCCGGGCACGGAGACTCCGTTAGGCATTTTTTCTTTCAATCTCGAAATACTAAAATCCTGAAGTCCAGAACCTACAAAAGAACTTATTTCTTTAAGTCGGCTAGCTGGAATAACAAAGTTTGGATTATTCTTATAAAGTTCTAACAATTTATCCTGGTATTTTGAAAACCTAAAAAAATAATTTTCTTCATTAATAATTTCGAGCTCTTGATTCGGATGGAGGGGGCAACAGCCATTAACTAATTCCGAATCCGTTTTTTCCATCTCACAACCGACACAGTATTTCACGGCATAACTTTTCTTATAAATGTCGCCACTTGAATCGCAACGACGCCAAAATTCTTGCGCAGCCTTTTTATGATCTTCGTCAGTTGTTCTAATAAATTTATTATAGGAAAGATTAAGTTTTTCCTTTAAAGGCAAAAATTTTGCAGAATAAATATCGCAATATTCCTTAATACTAATACCCATTTCTTGAGCTTTTTGAAAAATCTTCAAACCGTGCTCGTCGGTTCCGGTATTAAAAAAAACAATAGCGCCTCTTTGCGCTTCAAAGCGGGCAATGACGTCCGCTTTAATAATTTCAGCAGCAAAACCGATGTGCGGCGCTGAATTAATATATGGTAAAGTTGTTGTTATATAGTAGTATTTTTTTTCTGGCATATTTATAATTTTTTTATCAAAACCACAAATTCTCCTTTTAAATTTGTCGGCTTCAGTTTAATTTCACTTAAAACACTTTTTGCACTACCAACATAAAATGATTCAAACATTTTAGTAAGTTCACGGGCTACCATAACGCTCAATTCGGTTTCCCCGCGGACAATTTCTAATTCTTCAAGTAACTTAACGATTCGATGTTTAGATTCATAAAGAACAACTGGATAATTGCTACTTAAAATTTCTTTTAACATAGTTTGTCTCCCTTTTTTATTCGGTAAAAAACCTAAAAAAAGAAATCGATCGAAGCCGACGCCACTAATTGAAATCGCCGCTCCGAGAGCCGAAACCCCAGGGACACTTTCAATTAAAACTTTATCCCCGAACTCTGCCCGAACGAGCGAAACAAGCTTCCCTCCTGGATCCGATATCCCGGGAGTGCCCGCATCGGTAACGAGTGCTAAATTTTTACCTTCGCGCAGCAATGTAATAATCTTATCAGTTTTCAATTCGCCTGAATGCTGATGGTAAGAAATAGTCGGAGTTTTTACGTCATAATGATTTAATAATTTCTGCGTAACACGTGTGTCTTCGCATAAAATAGCGTCGGATTCCTTCAAAGTTCTTAAAGCCCGGAAAGTTAAATCCTCAAGATTTCCAATTGGAGTAGCGACAATGCGTAATATACTCATATAATTATTCCATGTTTTCTCTGCGTTCACGGACATATTTAGTCCAATCTTCAGCGATTTCGACTAAAATCTTAAATGGTGCCTCAAGAATGAAATCAAAAATAAATATAAATACATTAATCTTTGAAACATTGTTTGATAACCACTTGCCAACTAAAATTATCGGCATGTAAAACAAATCGATAATAAAAGTAAACAAATTCTCTCTTTTTTCGACAATTAAAAGGTCTTTAACGCCTTTGGTAACAATGATGCTAAAAAAGCTAACAAAGGCCAAGAAGAATAAGAATATCGTTATACTAACCCAATTAAAGTTAATAATTAGTAAAAGTTTAATAATTAAATAAATTGAAACTGTAAAGGAAGCCGCATAAATTAAACTAAATATCGCGCTAATAAAGCCTTTACGCCCAACTGGCTTGCGTAAAGTAATCGGTTGTTTTTTTTCATTTCCAACAAAAGCAATTTCCTTAATTCCATTTATAATTTTGTCGGTATTATCCTCCTGTGGAGTTCTGGTTAAAAGAACGATAAAAAATAGAAGAACGGCTGGAAAAGAGATATTAATTCCTAGTGCGAATATATTTAAAGGCTCATGAAACCAATTAATGGCCGGAAGCTCAATTGCAATTGCAAAAATAGATTTCGTTAAAAAAATATAAATAATGCTTCGAATGGCGGCGCGCCATAGTTTTCCTTTGGCCTTTTTATATTTTAAATTACATATTTTTCTAACACTAGCAATAAAATTCTTTTCGCTTTTCTGAAGCTCACCATAAACTTTCGTCGGATCACTCTCAATTGTTTCCGCTAAGACTGTGAAATAAAGCGCATAAACCTGTACTAGTTTATCAAGTTGGCGCGTTAAAGGATGATTCAGCTGTACTTTAACTATAGCATTAAGTTCGTGCATCTTTGCGGCAATCGCTTTTATTTTTTTATCATCATCAGCGTCTAAAACATCTTTATCACGTAAATCAATCCAATCGCTATTATAATATTTAAATAAGACAAAACCGAGCATGTCTTCGTCTAGTTTTAAATAGGTTCGACCAATACTCAAATAAATTTGAATATCCAAATCATCGCCATAAGGCAAATCAGCTGGCAATTTAATATCTCTAACTAGGGTATCAAAAAGGTTATTTACAATTATCTGTTTAACGCGGTTAGGCGCAAGATTCTCTTCAATTTCGCAAGCTGCTAAAGTTAAAAGCCAAGTGACTAAATGATTTTTTTCATTAATTAAATCTTTCGCCCTATTAATATCAGTCTTCAGACTGAGTGAGGCATTAATTTTCAAAACCATCTGATCCTTCAGGCGAATGTATTTTTCCAGTAAAACTGCAATTTCCCGTAGCTTTGTTTCTGGTATTTTATTGTTCGGCAAATAACTAGCTCTAATAAGCTCAACCAGCAAGTGGTTGGCGATACCAACACTGTCAGTTTCTCTAACGACGCCTTCAATCATTACCTGCCGACGCAGAATCCGAGCTATCGCATTTTTACGAAGCAGATGTTCTTCTTCATAGTCAACAGCATTACGAACCTTTTCATAAAAAAAAGCCACCCGTGAAATTATCGTCGAAACTTTAATTTTCGTGATATCATCAAAGAGTTGTTCTTTAATATTTTGTTCGCTGTAGATTACTTGAAAAAGTTTTTTTGTGTTCTCATTAATCTCCACCGGTTGCAAATCTTCGGCTCTTTTAATTAGATTTGGGCTAACCATATAAAAAATCTGCTAATTTCTTAACAATATTATTGTATCGTGTTTATGGTCAAAAGGCAACTGACTAGAACTTGACATCTTGCTCCTTATTTTGTATTATTATTATAGTTAAATGAGATGACCGACGAGGTCATTTTTAAATACCAATCAAGAATATGAACAAATTAAGTAATTACATTAGAGAGTCGATTATCGAGATGAAAAAAGTCACCTGGCCGACTCAAAAAGAAACTCGAAACTATACTATTTTAGTAATCGGAATCAGTATTGGCGTCGCTTTATTCTTAGGCCTTTTAGATTTTATCTTCACGACTGCCTTTCAATATTTTCTTACTAGATAATAAAAAATTAATCGTTCTTAAATTCACAAATTTATTACAAATTTATGGCCAAGCAATTATTAAATCAAGGCCGACGTTGGTACGTTATCCACACTTATTCTGGATACGAAGAGAATGTCGCACAAAACCTAAAACAGAGAGTAGAATCTCTGGATATGGAAGACAAAATTTTTAACATTCTGATTCCAACTGAAAAGAAAATTAAAATCAAAAATGGCAAACGTAAAGTAGTTGAAGAAAAAATCTTTCCGGGCTATATTCTCGTAGAAATGATGGTTACTGATGAGTCCTGGTATATTGTAAGAAACACCCCTAATGTTACGGGTTTTATTGGAACAGGCACTATCCCGACGCCAATTGGCGAGGCCGAAGTTAAAGCCTTGCAAAAAAGAATGGGCGTTGAGGATCCGAAGTTCCAAATCGATGTCGTTATTGGTAGTCCCGTCCGCATTAATGAAGGTCCATTTAAAAACATGGAAGGTAAAGTTACTTCAGTTGATGAAGCTAAGGGCAAGGTTAAGGTTTCTGTTTCCCTTTTCGGTCGAGAAACACCAGTCGAATTAGATTTTCTCCAAATTAAAAAAGTTTAACAAATAGCGAACGATGCTTCTGCGCTCGCACAAATTATTATATGGCAAAAAAAATAAAGACAAAAATTAAATTGCAAATCGCTGGCGGCCAAGCTAACCCAGCTCCTCCAGTCGGTCCAGCTTTAGGACAGCACGGCCTTAATATTGCTGAATTCTGTAAGAGTTTCAATGATAAAACTAAGGACAAAATGGGTGATATTATTCCTGTTGAAATCACTGTTTATGAAGACAGAACTTATGATTTTATCCTTAAAACTTCCCCTGCTTCAGAATTGATTAAAAAAGCGGCCGGAATTAAAAAAGGATCAGGTAAGCCTCTAACCGAAAAAGTCGGTTCAATTACTAAAGCCCAGCTAGAAGAAATCGCAAAAACTAAAATGCCTGATTTAAGCGCTAATGACCTCGAAGCTGCTAAAAGCATCATTGCGGGCACGGCTCGACAAATGGGTGTTGATATTAAATAATAAAATAATTGTGGGAGTTGGCTCTGCTTAAGCAGTCAGCGAACGTTAAACCACGACAACATTATGGCCAAGAAAGAAATAGTTGCTAAGGTGGCAAAAAAAACTTCAAAAAAAGATGAAAAAAAGATTGTAAAAGTTATAAAAAAAGTTGATAACTCGACAGTTTATGATCGCTTAAAAAGCTACACGATTGATGAAGCCTTAGAAATAGTAAAAAAACTAACAAAGACTAAATTTGACGCCTCAGTCGAGGTGCATTTCCGTCTTGGAATAAATACTAAAAAAGGTGATCAACAGGTTCGTGGAGCTGTTAGCTTGCCTAACGGAACCGGTAAAACCGTTAAAGTCGCCGCTTTTGTTTCCCCGGAAAATGAAAAAGCAGCTAAGGCGGCTGGAGCTGATTTTGTTGGTGGGGATGATTTAATCGCTGAAATTAAAAAAAGTGAAAAAACTGACTTTCAAGTCGCAATTGCCGAACCATTAATGATGAAAAATTTAGCCGTTATCGCTAAAATCCTTGGTACACGCGGATTAATGCCTTCACCAAAAAATGATACTGTAACGACTAACCCAGCAAAAGCGATTGAGGAGTTAAAGAAAGGAAAAATTAGCTTTAAAAATGATGATACCGCTAATGTTCATACCGTTATCGGCAAAGTTAGCTTTGATACAAAAAAATTAATTGAAAATTACCAAACTCTACTTGATACAATTAAAAAATCAAAACCGGCTTCTTCAAAAGGAACATTTATTAAAAACATCAGTATTGCCTCATCAATGAGCGCGGGTGTAAAAGTTCTCTTGTAATCTTCTATATTTATCTAAAAACAGGGCTCTTGGGCCCTGTTTTTTTTGGAAAATACTGAAATTTTCTGATAAATAACTTAGGTATTGAAAGCCAAAACTATTGACTTTAGGCTTAAAATCCGATATAATCTTTTCTAGGTAAGCTAGGTCGGCTTACGTTTAATAAAATAAGTAAAAAAGCAAACAAAATGAAAAAGTTATTTATCGGCGGCTTGTCATTCAAGACGACCGAACAAGGATTAGCGGATGCATTCGCTAAAGCAGGAACAGTTTTATCTGCCGTTATTATTTCTGATCGTATGACTCATCGCTCAAAAGGCTTTGGCTTCGTCGAAATGGAAAATGACGATGATGCTGAAAATGCAATCGCCATGTATAACAACAAGGAATTAGATGGACGCAATGTCGTTGTTAACGAAGCTCGTCCTCTAGAAAAGAGATTCTAATCAACTCTATTCAAATTGAAAATAAAAAAAATACTCCTATTTGGAGTATTTTTTTGTTTTTTATTTCTTAGTAACTGTTTCTCTTTTTTTTACTGGCACGGTTTTTGCTTTTGTCGGAGTTTTTTTTACACTTTTCACGGCCTTTTTCGCTTTTATCCCTGTCTTTTTTGTTTTTACAGGATTACTTAAATAAACCGGCACTAGCCTGCTTTCATAATCAGCGATGGCTTTTTGAAGTCCCTGGACGGCCATTACAGAACAATGGACTTTTTGTTGTGGTAAACCACCAAGCTCAGATACAACTTTTTGCCATTTATATTTCTTTGCTTGATCAATGGTCATCCCTTTGACTTTTTCAGTCATAATTGAAGCAGTCGCAATATTTGAAGCACAACCAAATGATAAAAATTTTACATCTTTAATTCTCCCCTTTTCAACTTTCAAGAAAAAATCAAGCTGGTCACCGCAAACCATATTCCCAATTTGTGCATAACCATCCGGTTTTTTCATTTCTCCGATATTCTGAGGCTTCAGAAAATGATTAATTGTTTTTTTTGTATAATTTAACGCCATATATTTTATTTATGTTTTTTAAATTTTATCTAATTTATTTAATCGGACTAAAACTTCGCAGTCTTTTAACGGTATCCTTTAAACATTTAATAGTATAGTCTATTTCTTTCTTAGTGTTATATCTGCCAAGTGAAAAACGGATATTACTATTTAAGAAATTTTTATTTAGACCAATCGCTGATAAAACAGTTGAAGCGCGTAAATTTGTTGCTGAACATGCTGAACCGGTTGAAACACAAATCCCTTTATATGATAAGTCCATTAATATCGCTTCCCCTTCAATTGAGCCAAACATCACATTTAAATTTGCCGGAACTCTTTTAATAGCCGAACCATTTAATTTAACTCCGGAAATTTCCTTTTGCATTTGTTTCCAAAAATAATCCTTCAAAATTTTTATTTTTTTTAAATATGTAGTTCTTTCTTTATAAGCTAACTCAAGCGCACTAACGGCGCCAATAATTCCGGGCATGTTATACGTTCCGGCTCTGACCCCGTTTTCTTGTCCACCGCCAATTATAAGCGGCTTAATTTTGATTCCTTTACCGATATAAGCAATCCCAACCCCCTTTGGACCATAAAATTTATGAGCCGAAAGACTCAGCAAATCAATGCCCATTTTCTTGATATCGATTTGTAAATACGGAATAGCTTGGACGGCATCAGTATGAAAATAGGCGCCGAATTTATGAGCAATTTTAGCCAGTGCGCTAATATCTTGAATAGTACCAATTTCATTATTAACCATCATAACCGAAACCAAAACGGTTTCTTTATCGATTATTTTCTCGAGCGCTTCGGGGCTCACAATCCCTTCCGCATTAACAGGCGCAAATTCAACCGTAAAACCGGCGCGAGTAAGTTCATTGGCCGACTCTTTAACACAAGGATGTTCAATATTTGAAATAATTATCTTTTTACCCTTATTTTGATTAGCCAGCGCTACACCTTTAACTATTAAGTTATTTGATTCGGTTGCACTTGATGTAAATATTACGCTTTCAGACTCGCCACCTAAAAGCTTAGCGACTCGTTCTTTTGCGTCCTGAAGGGCTATAAAGGCCTCCTGTCCTAAAGAATGAATAGAAGAGGCGTTTCCATACTTTTCAAGGAAATAAGGCTTCATTTTTGCCAATATTCTCTCGTCGAGACGAGTGGTCGCCGCATTATCTAAATATACTTTCATATCTTAAATTATATAATTTTTAGTGATTTAAACTATAACAAATTTATCACTATGTGTCCATTATATACGCAAAGATATAAAATTAAAATATTGAAAAATAAAATTATCTGAGTCCAAACAAAAACCCGCTATAAACGGGTTTTTGTGTGGAAAACATTTTAATTTTTTTACTTGAGAAGTTCAATACTATTAATTACAATATCAGTTGTCGGCCGATCATTGACGCCCGTTTCTTCCGCTTCAATTTTTTTAACAACATCTAGTCCTGCGATAACTTGCCCAAAGTTTGTGTGCTTGCCATCAAGCCACGGGGTTTCCGGAATAGTAACTATAAAGAATTGGGAACCATTAGTATTTGAACCGGAGTTAGCCATTGCTAAACTACCAAGAACGAGTTTATGGGCATTAAATTCATCCTTAAACTGATAACCAGGACCGCCAGTTCCCCAGGCAGCTGAATTAGATTCTTTACTTAACGGATCACCACCTTGAATCATAAAATCTTTAATAATTCTATGAAATTTAGTTCCATTATAAAATCCTGATTTAGCTAAATTTAAAAAATTATTAACTGTTACTGGCGATTCATTTGCATAAAACTTGACCGTTATATTTCCATCAGTGGTTTTTATAATTGCTTGTGAATAAGTTTTTAATAAATCTTCTTGTTTGTCAGGGCTTAACATAATAGTATTATTTTGAACCGGAGCCTCAGTTGCAATTGTTTGACTAACTTCATTCGTCGCAACGCTCATATCCGGTACGGAAATTGTGTTTTCCGCTAAATTAGAATTAATAGTGTTTTGATCTTTAATGGTCGCAGTCTGGCTTGTACAAGCTGAGACGCTAAAGGCAATTAATAATATTGCGCTAAATAACAGAATTTTCTTCATAGTTTTTTAAACTTTATATTGTTTTTTAATTAATTTATCATCTTCAACTCTTTTTTCCTCAATTACTTCTTTAGCTTTTAATCTTAATTCATCAAGATCAAATTCATTTAACTGCTTTACGCGCTCCTTTAGCCAGACTAAGTTGTTTAGTTCTGGATCTTCTAAGACATCGCTCAGTAGTACGTCAAGAATGGCGCCAATCTTCGGGCTCGGGGCTATCTTTAAGATTTTAATTATATCATTACCATTAAGTTTTAACATTTTTACTGATATCGGATCATTTTGTACTTTCTCCATCATGTAGCGAAGATGTCTTAATTTATATGGCATTGCCTTCGGGGTTCCCGACCCTAATCGATCAGCCACTCTTAAATCAATCAGATCACTCAAATTATCTTTTCCAACTTTTACAATTAAGCGTCTGACCGAAGCTGCCGTTACTTCCCCAACATTATAATAAAACATGTGGTTCTTTACAAGATTGACGACTCTGGTTTGGTCAGCAACGGAAAACTTTAAACGCGTCATTATTTTATCGGTCATTCTCGCACCTAAATGTTCGTGGTTATAAAATGTAGCAATGTCATTAATAATCTTGCGAGTCTTTGGCTTTCCAACATCATGAAGAAGAGCGGCTAAGCGAACTTGCCAATCTTTATTGGGACAACATTTCAAAGCTAATAAGTTGTGTTTAAAAACCGGGTAAACATGGTGTCTATCCTGATTGACACCGACTCCCTGCTCGAGCTCGGGCAAAATATATTGTAATAATTTCGTCTCGTGTAAAAGCATTATGCCTTCATAAGCCTCATTAGAAGCTAAAATTTTAATAAGCTCATCACGAATTCTCTCTTTTGAAACAAATTTTATACTACCGGCTAACTTTAAAATTGCGCGCTGAGTTTTTGGTTCTAATTCAAAATCAAGTTGGGAGCGAAAACGAATTGCTCGCAACATCCTTAAGGCATCCTCCTTAAAGCGATCACTAGGTTCACCGACAGCGCGAATAATTTTAGCCTTAATATCTTTCTGACCACCAAATAAATCAATAATTTTTTCAGGCGCGGTTGGGTCAAGTGCTAGGGCATTAATAGTGAAATCGCGTCGTTCTAGATCCTTATCAAGCTGGGTTTCAAACTGAACAACATCGGGGTGACGGCGGTCGGAATATCCTTGTTCACTTCGATAAGTAGTAATTTCAACTACATCCTCTAGTTGTCCTTTAATTTCTTTTTCAGTTACCTCAGAACGAACTGGCACTAAAACTGTTCCAAAAGTATTCTCATATTTTGAGTCAGGAAAAATCTTAGAAATTTGTTCCGGTAAAGCATTGGTAGTAATATCCCAATCTTTTGGTACTTTTTTCATTAAAATGTCACGCACGCACCCACCAACAATATAGGCCTCGTAGCCCGAGGCCTTAATATCGTTAATAATTTTTTCAATATATTCTGGAATCATTTTATTCTTGCTCTTTCATTACGCTCATTTTAACATCAAAATAAGCGTTTTTTTAAATTTTTTTCTAGTTCTATAACTTTAGAAGTTTCACCTTTAACTGCCAATATAATTAAACCTAAACAATGTTCAAGACAATTACGTTGTACATTAACACCTAAACGAGACATAATCAAGTATCGGATTTTTTGAGTTTTTCTTTACTGATAAGATTGACGACTTAGTAGCTTTATACTTGGTATGTAAAACTTGAGCCGATAAATTATTATTTTTTGCCCAGTTGTAATATTCCATCATTTCGATATTTTCATGGGCGCGCCTAGTTGTTCGTGTTTTATCAATTGCATATAGTCCTTCTAACCGTTTCTGACGAATGGCTTTAGTAGTCGGAATTGGTTGTCCGCCACCACCAAGACAACCGCCCGGGCAAGCCATAACTTCAATGTAATGATATTTATGAATTGTAGGAAGGACTTTAGAAATATTTCCAATTCCATTAACAACCCCAACTTTTATTTTCTTGCCATCTAAATTTACAACTGCCTCTTTAAATCCGGCCAGTCCTCTAACTTCTTTAAATTCAAGATGACTGTCGCAAGTTTTATTTTTGCTGCTCTTGCAAATTAAAGCATTGGCTGATCTTAAAGCTGATTCCATAACGCCGCCCGAAGCACCGTAAATAGCCGCCGCCCCCGAACCATTATTAAATAATTTCTCAAGTGGCGAATCAGGAAGTTGATTAAAATTTATATTATTTTTCTTTATTAGAAAAGCTAATTCCCTGGTGGTTAAAACGAAGTCAACTAAAGGTTGACCATTTAATTTCAGTTCACTACGAGCGGCTTCATATTTTTTTGCAGTACAAGGGACTATCGAGACGACAATTATATTCTTGGCCTTAATTTTTTGTTTTTTGGCCCAATAGGTTTTAATCGCTCCCGCTAAGTGAGTTTGCGGAGAACGCGCCGAAGTTAAATTTGGAATTAATTCCGGATGATAAAATTCAACATACGCGACCCAAGCAGGACAGCAAGATGTCATCAAGGGAAAAACAGATTTCTTATTCTTTAGTCGTTCAAGCAACTCCTCGGCCTCGGTGATGGTAGTTATGTCGGCGCCGAAATTTACATCAAAAACATGATTAAAACCGATTTTTTTTAAAGCTGTCACTATTTTCCCTTCACAATTAGTTCCATATGGCATAGAAAATTCTTCCCCGAGTGAAACTCTTACCGAAGGAGCAAATTGCGCAACAACTACTTTATTTTTATTTTTTAATAATAACTCAACTTGCGCCCAAGCCATTTGTTCTTGCGCCGCCGCGACTGGGCAATGAAGTGTGCATTGGCCGCAGTAAATGCAAGCCGTATCTTTATCTAAAACTGGAACTACTTCTTGATTTATGCCGACCCCATCCATTTTTAAATAGTTTATTTTCTGCACTTCGCTGCATGCGTTGATACAATTTTTACAATCAATACACTGCGACCCGTCAATCTCAACCGCATTGGCAAATTTATATGTCTTTCGTTTAACTTTTCGATTTTTAAAATGTTTAATATCAACTTTATATTTAGCGGCCAATTTTAATAGCTCGCAATTATAACGTAGAGTGCAAGTCGCACATTTTAGTACATGCTGGCCAAATAATAATTCTAGATTAACCTTTCGAGCTTTTTTAACTCGAGGGCTTTCAGTTAAAATATCCATCCCGTTTTCAGCTATAGTTGAACAAGCCGTAAATAAATTATCGCGCCCTATTATTTCCACTACACAAATACGACAATTTGCTTGCACGCTTAAGTCGGGATGATGACAAAGGGCTGGCACCTCAAATCCACTTTGAGTAGCCACGTCTAAAATAGATTGCCCTTGCTTAAAATTTATTTTTTTGCCGTTAATTTTCAGACTCATGATTTCGTTTTTACTTAATTTAACTTAATTTTAATTAATCTATTTTTTCAAAATCGACAAGATATTTAGATAATAGCTTCTTATTGGAACAGGCAAGGAGCGTCCTAGCCCACAAAAACTAGCTTCCTCTAACACTGAAATTAAATCCCAAAAAGTTTCAAAATCTATTTCTTTTTGATTACTTAATTCCCAGAGGCGGTGAGTTCCCTCACGACAGCTAGTACAATTTCCACAACTCTCATTACGATAAAAATTAAGCCAGTATTTGATTAATTTATTCTTGTCGGTTTTTTTTAAATCATATACCATAATCGACCCTGCGCCCTCAACGGGACGATCGAGTTGGTCAGAGCGCAAAACTTCGCCGGCGGCCTCACCGCCAATTTGAACAAAATATTCAAAGCTAGGAATATTATTTGTTTTCTTTAAAACTTCACTAATCGTCATTTCATCTGAATATAAATAGACGCCCCGATGTTTTACATCACCATTAACTGTATAGAAACGTTCACCATTGAATTTATTCCTCTCAACTCGGCTAACATTATAAAATGTTTCAGTGTTATTAATGAGGGTGGGCATATTAAATAAGCCTGAGCTGGCTGGATACGGCGGTTTTAAACGGGGCTCGACTTTCTTACCTTCAATTAAATTTATTAAGGCGGATTCTTCGCCGGAAATGTAGGATAATTTTTCTGATTTAATCGTGAAAATTATTTTGCTTTCAATTCTTGAATATTTTTTTAAACTTAATATGCTCTTTAAACCGGCAGCATATTTTTTATAATATTCATGATTTAGAAAAAAATATATATTTTTAATTTTCTTATCTCCTAAAAATTCATTAGCTAAAAAAACTCCATTTATCAATTCTTCTCCGTAGTGGCTCAAAATAAAACCATCCTTTTTTACGCCAGGCTCGCCTTCGGCACCATTAATGATAATATAAGCGAACTTTTTTTCTTTTAGGGAATCTTTGACAGCCTGCCATTTTTTAGCAACCGAAAAGCCGCCACCACCGCGACCTACTAAACCTGCGTTTTCAATTTTGTTTATAAGACTGATATTTTTTGACATCTAGACGAACTAATATATTTTTTTAGCAAGAAAATTATTAATCATTAACTCAGTTCCTTCAAATAATGGACTTGGTAAATTGTTCAATGAAAAATAAGTCCACTCCAGGCATTTATCCGGTTCCATTAATTCTAAAATTCCGGAGACAGTATTTGCTTTTACCCCGATATTCAAGTAGTGCTTTCCGTCTGTTTTAATATATCTCATTTCATCGGCCACGGAAATAAGTTCAAGATCGGAAATATCTAAGTTAGTTTCTTCCTTAACTTCGCGAATGGCAGTTTCAAGTATCGTTTCCCCAAATTCTAAATGACCTCCCGGAAAACTCCACTCACCACTACCATGAGAGCCCTGGCGCAGACCTAAAAGGAGTTCTTTATTTTTATTAAGAACCATGACGCCAATTCCTATTTTTGGATATTTTTTTTCAATTTTAGTTTCCATTTCTTTTTTTTATCTCGCTGTCCAGCCACCATCAACGTGCAAAACCGTGCCGGTAATGTATTTTGAATCATCACTGGCTAAATATAAAGCCGCATTTGCGATGTCGAGGGCTTCACCAGCATAACCAAGAGGGGTACTTGTTTCAACCATTGATTTAAAATTCGGGTCATTTAAAATATCCTTAGTCATGTTTGTTTTAATAAAAGCGGGCGCGATTGCGTTTACTCTTATTCCCGCGGCAGCCAAATCAAGAGCAGAAGCATGAGTTAATTGAACGACTCCACCTTTACTCGCGCAATACGCCAGCGCTCCTTGTAATCCAACTGTACCTAAAATAGAACTCATATTAATTATGGCTCCCTTTATGTTTTCTTTTTTCATTTCCTTGGCAGCCGCACGGACGCCATAAAATACACCCGATAAATTAACACCAATTGTTTTATCCCAGGATTCATCGGTAACATCAGTAATGCCACCCAGCGAGCCGATACCGGCATTGTTTATCATAATGTCTAGTCTACCAAATTTATCAACGGCCGATTTAACGAGCATATCTACTTCACTAGATTTAGAAACATCACATTTTACAAACATCGCTTTAGCTGAATCAAGTTTTAGCTCCCCTTCACTTAAATCCGCATAAATTACCTTTGCCCCTTCAGACACAAATAAATCAGCAATTGCTAAGCCAAGGCCAGAAGCTGCACCAGTTACAACCGCAACCTTATTTTCTAATTTCATATATTATATAATTAATTAATAAACTTTTTTAAATGATCAGCTAACTCAACAAAACGATTTGAGTATCCCCATTCATTGTCATACCAAGCAACGACTTTTAGTAAGTCGCCATCAACTAGTTTAGTTGTTAAAAGATCAACCACTGAACTATAAGGACTACCGACAATGTCGGTTGAAACTAGCTCTTCATTTGATGCTTCAATAATTCCTTTCATTTTTCCTTTGGCCGCTTTAATAAAAGCATTATTAACATCGGTAACGGTTGTCTTTTTACCCAAAAGATAAACAGTATCGCAAAGCGAGGCGACTGGGGTAGGAACTCGGACCGCTAAGCCATCAAATTTATTTTTTAGAGATGGAATTGTTTCCGTTACTGAAATCGCCGCGCCTGTCGTTGTTGGTATTATATTGAGAGCGGCCGCGCGCGCACGACGTAAGTCTTTATGCGGCCCGTCAACTAAGTTTTGATCGGCAGTATAGGAATGAATTGTCGTCATTATTGCTTTTTTAATGCCAAAATTCTCTTTAATGACAGCTGTTGTTGGCGCTAAGCAATTTGTTGTACACGAGGCACACGAAATAATATTATCTGATTTTAATAATTTATTTTCGTTCACTCCTAAAACGATTGTTTTTACACCACCTTTTTTAGCTGGCGCCGAGAGAATAACCTTTTTAGCTCCCGCTTTAAGATGTAAATTTAGATCTTCCTTGTTTGTGAATCTGCCCGTGCATTCTAGCACAACGTCAACTTTTAAGGCTCCCCAGGGCAATAAGCTCGGATCCTTAAGGGCGAGAACGGGTATTTTATGTCCATCAACCAAAATTGCATCTTTAGTTGAACTTATTTTTTTGCTATATTTACCATAACAAGAATCATATTGCATTAAGTGAGCCAGGGTTCCTGGATCAGTTAAATCATTGATGGCAACAATTTCCATGTTTGGAAAACGATTTAGTATAATCTTCGCGGCTGCTCGGCCAATACGACCAAAACCATTGATCGCAATCTTCATTTTTTTCATATTTATGACGATAAATTATTTTTTAGACATATATATTATAACATATTTTTAAAAATATTAAAAAAACACGCCTTGGTTAAAAGCGTGTTTTAGGTGAAGATTTTTTTATTAGTATTTTTAATTATCTATGGCTATTTCTTCTGATGACGATTAATATCAACTTGGATTATTACATCGCGCTCCCCTTCTTTATTGGCATTTATCTTAACATCAACTGTTTGCTTTAAAATATGATGTGCGGTGACGACGCCCCTAGTGCCGTCAACATTAACTTTAGTGCCAATCGGAGGTAATTTTCCGGCCATATCTTTATAGCCTTCATATTCATATGACAGGCAGCACATTAAACGCCCACACATTCCTGAAATTCTTTCTGAGCCACGATGAACAACTTGTTGCGCTTCGGCCATCTCCGAAGTAATGGACGAAAATTCTTTCAAAAATCCGCGACAACATAAAGTTCGTCCGCAGGGACCACAATCGCCGGTTATTTTAGCTTCATCGCGAGTACCGATTTGTGTCAGTCTAATATTTACACCAAAATGCGCCGCCAAGTCTTTAACAAGCTCACGAAAATCTACTCTTCCGTCAGAAATAAAAGCGAAATTAATACGATTTCCTTCAAATGAAAAATGCATATCTACTAATTTCATCGGCAACTTATATTTCAAAATCATTTGTCGACAAAATTCCATCGCTTCTTCTTTTTTTTCGGCAGTCGGTAGTTTCGCAATGTCGTCGTATTCAGCCTTACGAATAATCGGTTTTAATTCGCGTTTGTCATCTTTAATATTAATCTCGTCAACTAAAGATAGGAGCTTTCCTAATTCAAGGCCAAGCTCCGTATCAACAATGACAAAATCGCCAACGGCTACATCTGCTTTGCCTAAGGAAAAATTATAAATTTTATCCCAAGGAGCAAATTGTACTTGAGCGTATATCATGAAAATAATTAACCAAACTGTAAATTTGGTTTATATTAATTTATTTATAATGAGAAGCGAAAAAATTTAATGACATTAACACCACTTAAAATATCTTTAATTTTTTTCTTATCATCTTTGATGAACTCCTGTTCAACTAAACAAACTTCAGAATAGTATTTCCCTGATTTTCCTTCTACTATTTTATCAACCATCGCTTCCGGCTTTCCTTCTTTGATTAATTGAGCCTTATATATTTCTCTTTCTTTTTCCATTTCAGTCGGGTCAACTTCTGAAGATAAAATATATTTTGGATTAGCTGCGGCTACTTGCATCGCTAAATCCATTGCTAATTCTTCTTTTTCCGCTTGATCAAGCGCAATCAAAACACCCATTTTTCCGCCTAAATGAGAATATGCAGCTACGGTTGGACCACTTAAAATCTCATATCTTGAAATGCTTAACTTTTCACCGATCGTTCCACTTAAGCTATCAAGGTCCTCTTGAACGGTTCCACTAACAAGTTTTGCGCTCAAAAGGGCTTCCAGACTTGCTGGTTTAGTGGATTTGATTAATTCCATTACAGAATCTGCAAAAGCTTGAAATTTTTCATTTCGGGAAACAAAATCTGTTTCAGAATTAAGTTCTAATATATAGCCTTCATTTTTAGCCTCATTAACGGCTACTTTAACTATGCCTTCATTAGTATCACGATCTGTTCTCTTAGCAGCTTTAGCAATTCCTTTTTTACGTAAAATCTCGACTGCTTTTTCAAGGTTATTGTCAGCTTCTTTAAGAGCCTTTTGACAATCAACCATACCTGCACCTGTCATTTCACGGAGCTTTTTAATTAATTCCATATTTTTAAGGATTAAATTTAAATTAACACTTACGCTTTAACACTTTTTTTTGCTTCAAGCAGTGCCTCCTTGATTGTATCTAAAAGAATTTTAATTGTTTTTGTAGAATCATCATTCGCAGGAATAGCGTAAGTTACTTCTTCTGGATTAACATTAGTATCACAAATTCCAATAATTGGGATGTTTTTTTGTTGAGCTTCTTTAATTGCGGTTTCTTCTTCTTTAATATCCCAAACAAAAAGAGCGTCTGGCATTTTGTTTAAACTGGTTAAACCACCAACGCGCATTTCTAATTTTTTAATATCGCGATCAAAGTTTAAGCGTTCTTTCTTTGTATATTTTTCAAGTTTGCCTGTTTCTCTTTTTTCAATTAAGTCTAAATATTTTTTAACTGATTTTTTTACAACTAAAAAATTGGTTAAATATCCGCCCAACCATTTTCCAACGATATAAGGCTGCGCAACTTCAACGGCCATTTTCTTCAAGGGCTCTGAAACTTGATTTTTAGTGCCCACAAAAAGAATACTCTTACCTTCGGCAACAAGCTTAACCATAAAGCCTAGCGCTTCTTGAAGTTGATCTTGAGTCTTTTTTAAATCAATAATATAAATGCCGTTTTTTGAAGTAAAGATAAATTGCTTCATCTTCGGGTGCCAACGATTTGTTCGATGACCAAAGTGCATACCGGCTTTTAACATGTCTTCTAGTTTTGGAACTTTTACCATATTTTTTTCTTTTAACGTCTGCCTACTCAAATATAATATTTATTATTATACAAGAAAATGATTGTAAGCATGATAATTTATTAAATAAAAAGAGGTAGCTTCTAGAGGCTAATCTCTGTTACTAAGATATATTAAAATAGCTGAGTTGTCAAGCAGAAATGGCTTTAAAAGCAATAAATATTGACATTATACTTTAAAAATGGCGAGCTTCATAAAAAAACCGGCTTGAGCCTATTGCTGATAAAATGCCCGCACATCAGCATTAAATTTAGCCACTTTTAAATTATAGCTATTTACCGCTGTTTGATACGTAGCGAGATCAGCATTATATTTAGTAATCTTAGAATTATAACTCGAAATCAAATTATTATACTCTTTTATTTGCCCGTTTGTGTAATACGCCTCCATTTGATTCTTTAAAGTGGTTACGCTTCCCTCCTCAGTTTTTATATCATTACCCATTGCGATTACTTCAAGCTGTTGCGTGTCAATATCTTTCTTGGTTTGACGCAGCGTCTCAACTCGCAAGTGAAGTGCCGGCATTCCCTGATATATTTTTCCGGGACTCGTTTGGTAAATTTCAATTTTTCCAAGATTTGTTGAATTAAATAAATTGGTAAAGTCTTCGGCGGTTTGCGCCTGACCACCAGCAATACTTTGCGGAATAACACCGAGAGGAAAATAGTTTGTTGTTTCCCCGTAACAATATCCGGAATTATTTAGTGAATACTCTTTCGGACAAGCAATTCCAAGAGCAGTATGGTTTCTATCGGGAAAATCTAATATCGCCGCCCCATAGCCGAGTTTACGTAGTAAGGCAACCGCTAAAAAAGTTTTATCCGAACAAACTCCTTTATCTAAATACAGAGTCTCATAAGGAAAATAAGGATTATTATTTGTAGCGAGGTCGGCGCTTAGTTTTGATTGGTCATAAGGGATATACTGGACAAAAGTAAGTGTTAGCTCCACTAACTGATCATCTGACCATTTATTTTCAGATGCAATTTTTTTTAATTTAACTATTATTTCATCCAAAGAAGAGTCAGTATTTTTTATTTGTAAAAATAAACCATAAAAAACGTCTCGCAAGTTAGCTGGCTCATGGCCTTCTAAATAGCTATAGGTCTTTGGAGAATTTTTATAAGAATTATAAATACTAGCTGATAGTCCTTGAAGTAATTCAAAATTTGTATTTTGATATTTGAACGAAAAAATTCGACCCTCAGGAGTTATAACATTCAAGCCTGGCGTCGTTGTCCCAGCTGTCAGTGATGAGCTAGTGTTCGCGACACTTATCTTATCTAAATCTTTATTACTAATTCCCAGCCCCTTAAGCCGCATAACACTAAACGCGTCACTGGGACGACCAAGATAGAATAATTTTAGACTTATTGGGTCAACATAATACGCTTGGCCCTTGTCCTCAACTTTAAGAAGAATACGTCCCGATAAACGACTCGGGGCCACCATCAAAAAAGAATTTAAATCAGCATTTGCTACACCGAGACCAAGCGATCGCATAATTTGAAAGGCGTCATCTGGCCTGCCTAGGTAATAACGTTTACTGTTTAATGGATTAATATACCAAGCTTGTCCTTTATCTTGAACTTGTAACAAAATACGACCATTAAGGTTCAAGGCTGCTTGCGCTGATTTTAGTTTTAAAAAAGAAGAGCCAGATCCGAAGAATCCGACTCCAATAAAAGCAAACACCAGTGAAATTTTTATTATTCTTTTAAACATTAAATCTTTCTTGAATGTTAATCAATTAAAGTTAAAAATAAATCTTCATCAGGTGGAGACGGTAAATGACTAACATCATTTATATAATTAATTTTAACAAAACCATCGCGATCGATAACAAGCTTCGTAATTGAAGATTGGAAAATTTCAAGTGACAAAAACCCTATAACATCGGCATTTAATATTCCTGTCACCAGTGCTTTAATAAAGTTCCCGTGAGAGAATAAGGCAATACTTTTACCTTTATTATTTTTATATATATCAGCTAGAGCCCGACGAGCATTGGTCTGCATTTTATCAAGCTGAAGATCAAGCAGGCGGTGGTGTTTTAATTTTTTTTGACGATTTTTTTCTGATACATTAAAATATTTAATTCTAAACCAATGAGTCCAGTCAATTTCATTTAAACGACTATCGAGAACTAATTCTTTCTTTTGTTTTTGTGCATACACAAAAGCTGTTTCTTGAGCACGGACCAGTTCACTAGCATAAATTTTATCAAATTTCATCGACAATAACTTCTTGGTGAGAAATTTTCTTTGCTCAAGACCATTCTTTGACAAGGGCATATTGTGCTCGCCAACTTTAGTTTCGGTTGTATAGTCCGGATGGCAATGACGTATTAAATAGATCTCTGTATAAGGATTACTTGTCTTTGGTTTAATCTTAATATACGGGTTTTGGTATTTTTTCATAATATCTTACAAGTTGTTCTGGGCAAATTCCCAATTTAATAAATTTCTCAATATTCCTTCAACAAAATCAGCTCGACGGTTTTGATAATCAAGGTAATAAGCATGTTCCCAAACATCAATTGTTAGTAAAGGTTTCAAGCCGTGCGCAATTGGCGTGTCAGCATTTGTTGTCTTAATGATTTTTAGAGTTTCATTTTCAATTACCAGCCAGGCCCAACCACTGCCAAACTGGCTAAGAGCAGCCGTTTTAAATTCTGATAAAAAAGAATCTAAGCTTCCAAACGATTTATTTATTAATTCTAATATTTTTTCACTCGGACTAGACTGATTCGAAGCTGGTCTTAAACTGTTCCAAAAAAAATCGTGATTAAATATCTGGGCGGCGTTATTGAAAATAGCTGTCTGATCTTGATTGGCAAAAGTATGCTTAATAATATTTTCAAGACTTTCAGCTTCATATTCAGTACCGGCAATTAATTTATTTAAGTTATCAACATAAGCCTGGTGGTGTTTTCCGTAATGGAAATCAAGAGTATTCGCCGAAATATGTGGTTCCAGCGCTGATTTTTCAAATGGCAATAAAGATAATGTAAACATAAATTTATTCATTTAAATAATTAAAATATTATTGAATAATTATATCAAAAATATCGTAAACGCGCCATAAATGCCATTTTTTTCAAAAATTAACACTCACTCCCGCCTTTCTTGAGCTTAGCTCGTAATTCTCGGAAGTTTGGCACTTCACGAGCAACTAAGCCCCAGAATGCACGTGAGTGATTAAATTCTTTTAAATGACAGAGCTCATGAACAACAACGTAATCACGTGACTCAGACGATAAATATAATAAGCGAAAATTAAAATTCAAATTACCACTTCGCGAACAACTTCCCCATCTGGTTTTTTGATCACGAATATTAATCTGTTTATATTTGAAATTATAAATTTCAGAAAAAAATTTTGCTCTGGCCGTAATAATTTCGCGAGCCTTTTCGCGGTTATTTAAATAATCTCGTCGTGTAAGCAAATTAAGAGGATCAATTTTAGTATTTTTAAAACTAGTGATTCGACTTATAAGCCAATTCTCTTTTTCATGAAGAAATTTTTCTACGATTTCAATACTTAATAAACGAGGCTTAGTGACAACTAAGCTGCCATCAGGGTAAACTGCCAACCGAAGACGTTTGGCGCGAAGACTAAGCTTAAGAGTATAATTAATAATCTTATTTCTTAATTTAATTTCTTTTACTATTTCGCTCTGTATCTTCATTGTTTATAAATAAAATTCCACTTAACTTTTCCTCGATTTCTTTGATTAATTTTGTGAAATCTTCTGGTTTTTTAAAATCAAGCGCACTTCGGTCAAAATATAAAACGTTACTATTAAAAGTTTTCAAATATTTATCATGCACCTCATGAATGGCGGCATATCTTTCCAAAAAATTATTATTTAATTCGAAGCTTCTACCTCGCGCCACGACAAATTCTTTTATTTTTTCTGGGCTAGCTTTTAAACTAATAATTAAATCGGGCCAAGGAAAAATATCTCTATCCATACTTGAAGTTTCCATCATTAAATCCCTTTCAAAGGGATCACTCAAAAATTCCTGACAACAAACTTCATTTACGAACCAAAAGTTATCCAATAAAACGATAAAACCTTCTTTCTTTAATCTTAACGCTTCTAAGTATTGAGAAAAGGTTTTATTTCGAAAATACATACGTGTCGCCAGCTGATTTTTACCGGTTTTTATACTTTCTCGTACTGTCTCGGGAAAATCTTTCTCTTCGCCTTCATAAAGTGCTTCAGCTTCGTAATACTTTGCTAAACGCCTGACTAAAGCTGATTTACCAGTTCCGGGTCCTCCGGAAACGGCAATAATGATTCCTTTTTTAGTATTCATGTTTATTTTTTTCGACCTCGCAATTGCCCGCAGGCCGCGCTAATTTCCGAACCAAAACTTAAACGAACAGTTACGGCAACGCTGGCTTCTTCGAGAATTTTTTTAAATTTCTCAATCCGTTCACGCCCAGAGGCTTGAAAACGACCAGTTTGGTTATACGGTATTAAGTTAACCATATATAAGGGTTTTTTCATTAGCTTGATTAGATCGTGTGCGTCCTTATCGCTATCGTTAACATTTTTAATCATTAAATACTCGAACATTACGCGGCGACCAGTCTTAGTGATATAATTATCAACGGCTTTAAATATTTCATGCAAGCTATATTTATTAGCGATTGGCATCAAATCTTTACGTAAATTATCATTAGCGGCATGAAGAGAAACGGCGAGGTTAATTTGCATTTTTTCACCGGCTAATTTTTTTATTCCTTCAGTTATGCCCGAGGTTGAAACAGACATACGGCGCGAACCAATATTTAAAGTCTCCGGATTATTTAAAAATTTAGCTGCTTTAATAAATTCGGCATAATTAAGAAATGATTCCCCCATTCCCATAAACACAATATTATCAACTTTTTGGTCTTTGTTTTCATTTTTAAGATATCTTGACCAAAAAACTACTTGTTCAACAATTTCTTCTGACTTCAAATTGCGACGAAAACCAAAATTTCCCGTAGCACAGAATTCGCAGCCCAAAGCACAGCCAACTTGGGATGAAACACAAACAGTATTGCGCTTATCCTTTTGACGAATTAAAACAGTTTCAATTGCCTCACCGTCTAAAAGTGTAATCAAAGCTTTAATGCTTTTATTTTTTCCTGAATTTTTTTCAATTTCAGCCTTAATCTCTAGGGGACATTCTTCGTTTAATTTTTCCCTTAATTCTTTTGGTAAGCTGGAAACTTCTTGCCAAGCAGAAACAAAATCTTGCCAAAGTGCTTTATTTACTTGAACAAAACGATATTTTGGCTGTGTTTGCAGAATTCCAGATAATTTAGATAAGTTCATTTTATTTTTTCTTAAGAATAATTTTAACAATTTCACTTTGCCCACTAGTTCTCATTGGTGGCCCCCAAGTACCAGCCCCTCGACTAACGATTAATGAGAAATCTCCGTCATTAAACAATCCCTGCGCGTAGCCTTTATAGGCCAGCTTAGAAATGTAATTAAACGGAAATAATTGACCATTATGCGTATGACCGGATAATTGTAGGTCAATTTCAGCATGTTTAGCAAGAGCAATGTTTTTAGGTTCATGAAATAAGAGAATGCTCGCCTTGGCTTTACTGTAACCAACTTGCTTTAAAATAGCCGCCTCTAAGTCGAAATCCTTATTAAAAGAATAATTAATGCCAATAATTTGCAGGCCATCAATTTCTACCATCTTATTATCTAAAACTTCCACTGGCCTATCTTTAAGAAGTTCTATAACGCGATTAAAGCCGAGATACAAATCATGATTTCCAAAAGAATAATAAATTCCTCGTGGAACTTTAAGTTTTGAAAATGGATGATTTAGCCACGTAAAATCCGATTCCATTCCATCGAATAAATCTCCAGTAATAAAAATGGCCTCCGGGTTTAATTTCTGTGCCTTGCTTAATAAGCGACCAAAAAATTTTTCGCGATAAACAGGGCCAAGATGAACATCGGAAATCTGAACAACAACTTTATTATTCCAAGTCTCTGGTAAATCTTTTATCACCACTTCATACGATGTAACTTTCGGGATCCACGCCTTATAAAGACCGAAGAAAGAAATAATCATTGCCCCCAAGAAGTAAAATAAACGTAAAAAATGTAGCGAAACTTCAAAGTCAAAGGACCAAGATGCTAATTTAATAAGTAGAACTAGAACCATCATTAGGCTAAGATTTGCAAGTAGTCCAATCCAAAAACCAGTAATAATATAATACCAACGAGTAAAAACATTATCCCATTTATGAATCAAGTATGACGCGCAAACAGTGCTGACAAATAAAAAAAGGATTATTAAAGCGGCTACCAAACGGCCCTCTAAAGCACTTATGCTCAGTATGTTTATTGAAAAAAACCAAACTAAAATATGTCCTGCTAAAAGCATTAAAACGGAAACAGCGAAATAAATTAATTGCATCATAAATTTATAAATTTACATTATCCCGACGCAAACTGCGCTCAATACGGCTTATTACCTTTTGTAAAATTTTAACTGCTTCAAGGGGGTGGGCCCCAATAGTTGTTTCATCCGAAAGCATAATCATATCGGCCCCCTCAAAAACGGCATTAGCAATATCTGATACTTCGGCACGCGTTGGATGAGAATTAAGAATCATTGACGTCATAACTTGGGTAGCAATGATGGCTGGTTTGTCGTGCCAATGGGCGTGACGCACTAAATTTTTTTGAACAATTGGCAAATCCTCTATTGGAATCTCAATTCCTAAATCACCTCGAGCAATCATAATCAAATCAGAAGCAGTAATGATTGCATCAATGTTTTTTAAAGCGATTGCTCTTTCGATCTTAGAAATAATTTTGACTTTTTTGTTTTTTCCAAATAGCTGCCTTAGTTTTTTAACGTCATTAGCTGTTTGAACAAATGAAAGTGCGATGTAATCGACTCCAGCCTTTAAAACAAATTTAACGTCTTTGATATCTTTCGGTGTTAAACCGCCTTTTTTTAAATTAGTATAGGGAACATTTACTCCCTTATGAGAAGTAAGAAGGCCTCCCGTAATTACAGTTCCGGAGATAATTTTGTCTTTGATTCCAGAAACAGCAATTTCTATCTCACCATTACATAAAAATAATGGATCACCCTTTTTTATATCTAAATGGAGTTCTGAGTTATCAATCGGAATAATACCCGTTTCCGGGCTCGGTTTTTTTCCATTATATGAAAACCTAAGCGCCTCGCCATCATGAAGTATTAATTCATTTTCGGCTAGCTTGCCGACGCGGATACGAGGTCCTTGCAGATCGGCAATAATAGAAACTTTATTTTCAGAATTTAAATTAAAATCATCAACAATTTTTTTTATGCGCAAGTATTGCTCATAACTTGCATGTGAAAAGTTTACTCTCACATAACTAACCCCGGCCCGCAAAAGTGTTTGTAAATTTTCAGCTGATTCGGAATTAGGCCCAACCGTAATTATTATTTTGGTATTCATAATTTCTAACAATTATTTTCTAAGTTTATTGAGAAGATTCTGGTAAAATTCTAAATTATTCAAACTTGCTAATTTTTGTCCTAAGGCTTCATTCATTTTAAATAGATGATGAAGATAAGATCGCGTCAGTTTTTTCAAATCATAAATTTTGCTTTTCGAATTGATGGCGGAAAAATCTTGAGAATATTTTGCATTATTAATGTTTATATTTGTAAAATTAAATGACTGAGAATTAAGAAACAATTTTCCATGTCGGCCTTCCCTGGTCGGTATTACACAATCGAACATATCCCAACCCATTTTTGCGCAGCGAATTATATCCTCCGGTGTGCCGACGCCAAGTGCGAAGCGGATGGCCGATTCTGGAATATATTCGGCTGTTTTTCGTAGCACTTCTTCTAAAAAATTTCCCTTTTCATCAACTGGTCTCGCCCCAAAGCCATAGCCATCAAAGCCAATTTTAACCAGCTCTTTAGCGCAATATTCGCGTAAGTCAAGCTCGGCGCCTCCTTGAATTACTGCAAATAAAAGCGGCCGCTTTAAACCACTTAACTTTCGTTTATTGATTTGGCGTAAATATTCTTTTTTACATCGCTTTGCCCAACTAATAGTACGCTTCACGGCTAACTCTAAATCTAAACGAGAAAATTCATTAGGTGGACAATCATCGAAACAGACCATCATGTCGACTCCTAAAGCAAATTGAATCTGAATAGACTTTTCTGGAGTCAGCTCGTGGCTAGATCCATCAATGGGAGATTTAAATGTTACCTTATCATCCTCGATTTTCCCCAGCCGTGGATTTTTATGAATTAAAGAAAATACTTGAAAGCCACCTGAGTCTGAAAGTAGCGGTCCAGACCAGTTCATAAACTTATGAAGGCCGCCAGCGGCTTCGATAATTTTTAATCCCGGTTGAAGATATAAATGAAAGGTATTAACAACCAGAGCTTTCGTACCTGTTTGTTGAATTTCATTATTAGAAGTAAGTTTAATATAGGCACGAGTTGCGTCGGGCATATAAAAGGGCGTCTCTAAAACGCCGTGAGCAGTTTTTAAAATGCCACGGCGAATTCCTGACTTAGAGACTTCCTTTATTTTAAACATAATCTAAAAAACTTTGTAAAAAATTATTAGCTCTTATTGAACCCGCCCTGAACTACTCATGCCCGCGATTTCGTCATCTTCGAGCTTAGTGGTTTTTGGTCCGGTCTTCGAGTTTATTAAATCTTTCGTTTCGGTGTCGAGCGCGCTAACGCTTGATCCTGTTGAAAGGATTAAAATTTTATTCTGATCTGCTTCTGAGGGCGTAATGCTGATACCGAATTCAGCCTTGGCTTCATAAACTGACACTGGAAGTCTACCAATGTCCCAAATAACCTGTCTAGTGTTAGCATCGTAACGAATACTGCCAACGCCCGTAGAACTTTTTTGATCAAATGATACATTAAGAGGTAGATCATAAACAACCTGGGTATCACTTAGCTCATGTAAATTGTTTTTAACAACCCAATAAACTTTAAAGCCTGTTGTTTCACCTACTTTTGGAGGCAACGGACCAGAACCGACTGGTTGATTATCATTATTAAAATATAAAATTTGCTCATCTAAACTTAAATCACTATTTAGACGAGAAACGATCGTGTTGCTTTTATTGTCTCCACTTTTGGCTGTTTGATTATTTACACCGTATTGTCCATAAGAAGTGATGCTCAATTTTTTCCCTAAGTCGCTTTCTTTAAAATTTAATAAATTAATTGAGAAACTAATCTCGCCTTCTTCATTTGGTTTTATTTGAGCTAACGCCGGAATTTCGTTCTTTGTCCAAATAATCATATTATCACGAACTTCGCCTCTTTTTGGCATTTTTAAAGAATTAAAGTCTAAAAAATCTCCCGTTAAAGCCGCCATAATAACCAAATCTTTAAAAGTGTTTTCACCCTTGTTGCTGAATTTTAGGCTATAATTTAATGTTTGACCAAAACTAACAGCCTTATCATTTTTATCTCCATTAATTGTCATTGCTAAATTTAGATCGGTTTTTACGAGCTCGGGCATAAAACTTTGTTCCCAAAATACAAACGATTGCCCGTCATCTAATCTTTTTTCTAAGCGCACACTGATTTCAGGATTACTTAGTTTAGAAACTATTTTATAACTTAAAGGAATTTCTTGCCTACTTGATTCTTTATTAAGTCCATTTATTGACCAGTTTGTACCAGAGTTCTTAGTAACTCTAACATTGCCGCTACTAGTTGAGGTGCCCTGCTTTGAATCTGGCAAAGATACAACTTGTGGATTTGTTTCATCAGGCAGAGAAAAACTTAAATTAAAATCGCCCAAGTAATTATCTTTAACATCAGATAAAATTAAAGTCATTATATTATCTTGATCAAGAAAGGCGGTGTTACTATAATCAAGGCTAATATCAAAGCCTGGTCCGCTAACTATCGTAGAAGCCGAAGCTTCCTTTTTAAATTGACTCGAATAATTTAAAGGCACATAACTTAAACGCCCGGAAATAATATTAACCGATTGCGGTTTATTAATTAATTTTCCAGTAATTGTAAGGGATCCGCTAGAATTCGCCGTTAAGTCCGGCAAGGTCCAGCCATAATTTCCATTTTGGGGCGCAATCGAACTCGTTATAAGAATAAAATTCTCAGGATATTGTATCTCTAAGTGTATTTTTGTCAATGTAAATTTACTAGGATTAGAATACTGAACTTGATAGGAAAATTCCTCACCGGCAATAACCTTATCGGGCGCATTAATTGTTATTTCCAGCGAACTGGAGTCACTACCATTATCGAAAAAATATAAATAGGCAAAATATGCCATCCCGGCCAGAAGAGTAATTAATAGAATATTTTTAAAGAATCTGACAATCAAAAGTTGACGATGTCTAATCTTCATTTTACGAACATCGACAAATTCCCCTTTTTTATCTTTATAAATTTCATTTAAATTCGTTTCTATTTCTTGATTTCTGGCTTCACGACCAATTACTCTTTCAAAACTGGCAACTTCTTTATCGCTCGGCATCGGTCGTTCAACAAAGGCTGATAAACTTGACGAAGCTTCTTTATCAACCCTTAACATTTTTTTAATTTTTTTTTCTTCTGCCATATAAATAAATTATTTTTTTTCTATAAGAACTGACCAATATTTATCGGAATTAATCCGATCCCTAATATTCCAGCCGTTTTCAGTTTTCATGCTTTCCGGAAAATGCCAAAATATTTTTAAAGACTCAGGTAAATCTAAGTTACTGACAAAATCACTAGCCTTAGCTCCGGGTTGTTTTTGCACCATCAAGCTATAGGGAGTTAAATCTGCTTGACCAGGATTTAAAAAATTATTCAATTTAGTAATCCAGTCATTTGATTTTACTTGATCAAAAAAATTAAAAGGCAAACGATATTTAATCGTTAAAGTAACGCTCTCGCCGGGATCAACCATAACCCAATTAGCAAAAACTGTTTTATTATTTTCTTCATAGACTTTAGTTCCACTTCCCTCATCAACCAGTGCTCGATTTTCTTTTTCTAAAAATTTATTATTTTCCCAACTCGGATCAGGTTTTTCATCAAAATATTTCTCGTCAGGTATTCTAAAACCTTCAGCCATAAGAAGTTCAGAGCCTTTTGGAACATATACCCTCAACCAATCTACATTTCGAACTCCAGTCATGGCTTCATTTTTTAATCCAGTATGTGTCCGAGTAATTTTGACTGTATCAATAATTGAACCGTCCATGCTAACTTCTGAATCATGCTCAATTTTTTCCTCCATTTTTCGATCTGATTTTTGACCAGCGATATTTGTATTTACAACCGAAAGATAATCTCGACTAGTATCCTTTATTTCACCTGCCCAGTTAAGTTTAACGACTTCAGCTTCAAGATTGGCATCACTAAAATAAAATAAAATCTGTTTTTCCGACATGCTTCTTTCAAACAGGGATAAAATCTTAACTAAACTTTCCTTATTTAATTTTTGCGGAAGCGTCTCTATTATCTTGGCCATCAAATCACCAATAATCTTCTTCGGTTTATTTTCAGCATTCACCTCTAATCCTTGCTTAATCGGTAAATCTGACTTCACCTCGCTTGAACTTGAGGGAACGCCAATGACTGCCTCGGGATTAGTTAGCGCCAGATTCTTTTGCTCAACAACTTTTTGAACGACATCCCAAAAATTATTAGAATCGATAACTAATCCATATTCCTTGCTCAAGTCAATCGGGCCAGTAATCTCTAGTAAACCTTCAACGACAGTAGGAGTTAAACTAATAACGCCATCAACAGTTGGCCCATCACTTTTTTCGTAAAACCACATCAAATTTTGGGCGGTTGTTGGCCAATCAGGCCACCAATTAGCATCCCAAAAATGCCACAAGGGATTAACAAGCCAAAGCGGTTTAGGAGCAACTACACGAACGTTCATTCCCCCCTCGGTATCGTACGAGCCGCCACCAGGAACTTCTAAATTACGAATTTTTCCGTCGCGAATGTCAACTAATGCATAACTACCCAAAAAGCCACCACTTGCTCGAAGTTCAGAATTATTTTGAAAAACTAAAAGATAACGCTTATCCTGCGTAGCGCCGAGTATGTCTTTAAATTTTGAACCGGCGCTAACAAAAGTTTCTAAGTTGTTGCTAAGTAAACCGGTCTGTTTTGAAATAGCCAGAAATTTTTCTTTATATTCATTTGGTAAGTTTTCAGGATTAATAGAATCGAGCTCCTTTTTTAAATTCTTAGAATCTTGAACAGCGAGCCCACCAAAATACGTAAAGCTATCAAGTGCCTTAGAAAAACTCTCTTTATTCTCCGCAAATAAACTATCAGTTGCTAAAACTAAATTTCTCCCTAAAGATGAGGCAATTTCACCGGCTCGTAGAAATTTTTTACTTTCAGCCGCTAATTTTAATTTAGGATTATTTGAGAATGACGCTAATACTAAGATTGAATCACTAATTTTATTTAAATCTTCCTGAGCCGCTAAAAAATTAGTACCCGCATTTTGAAATTGAGTATCAGCCGATTTAAGATCCATTTTCGAAACGGAATCAGTCGCTGCCAATAAGTTATTAACGGCCAACTGCGAATTACCGAGAATCTTATTTTCCAGTCCACCAAAATCAACAAATTCAAAATAAGATAATAATTTAAGCGGAACAATAATTAGCAATAATACCAAAACAAATGAAAAAATTGATCGATACCAGATAACTTTTACTTCTGCTAGCTCCCGCTTTTTATCAATTTCTTGATATTTTTTAGCTCGACTTATGTTTATCTTCGTTTGCTTTTTAAAAATTTCAAATTGCTGCAAATTAACCTTCGACCAAAGACTCTTGTCTCTAAAAAAGGAATTTTTAAACGCGAGCTTTTGAAAAAATCCTCCAAAATTATTTTTCTTGCGAACTTTAATCTTAAAAGTTTTCTGGCTAAACTTTAGTAAATTTGGTTTAAATCTTTTTGTTTTATTTTCTAAAATTCTTAACTCTTTATTCAACTTTTTTGAAACAACTTCTTTTTGATCAACTAACTTATTTTTAGTTAGAGTGAACTTATTTTCAATCTGTTCAATATCCTCTGTCGCAAAAGTTTTTAGTCTAGTTCTCAAATCAACAACAAAACCAGAACGATCATTTAGACTTTCAGAATTATTGATATTCAGATTTGTTTTTTTGTTAGACATGTAAAATCTGATGATAAACGGCTAGTGTTTGATTAGCGCACTGCCACCAACTATATTTTTTAACTTGTTCGAGCCCACTTAAAATTAAATTCTTTCGAAGATCTTCTTCATCTAAAATCCTGAGAATTTTCTCTAGCATTTCCACTTCATTTTCTGGGTCAAAATACAAAGCCGCTGTGCCTAGTATTTCTGGAAGTGACGTGCGATTTGAACTCAGAACCGGGCAAGATCTCGCCATCGCTTCAAGTGGCGGCAAGCCAAAGCCTTCATACAATGAGGGAAAAATATAAGCTCTTGCTTCCGAATATAGAACTTCAAGTTGAGCATCGGAGATATAACCAGGGAAAACCACTGGACTATTAATGTTTTCTTTTTGCCAAAGATTTAAGGCACGCGCGCTTTCATGAACGCGCTTATAAAAATAATCTTCTTTGCCAATTAGCACTAAACGTAATTCCGGTTTTAAATGTAATAATTTTGCAAACACTTTTAAGAGCATCTCTAAATTTTTATGGGGATAGGCATTACCAACATATAATAAAAAATTATTATCAATATGATATTGATGCAAGGTTTCCTGATTATCTAATTTTGCCACAAACAAGGAATCTCTTCCCTTTGCTAAATTTGCAACCCCTTCATAAGTGACGGCAATTTTCTCAGCTTTGACTTTAAACTGCGAAATTAAATCTTCTTTGGTAAATTCAGAAACAGTTATTATTCTCTTCGAGCGATTAATCGCTGAAAAAATAACGACACGATATGCTAAATTTTTTAAAAGATAAATCGTTGGATTAAGCGTCGTTGCTCGGATAGTTGGAAAATGAGTCAAAATTAAATCATGGATAGTGACAACAAATTTACAAGGCGTTAGTAGGGGAACATTAAAATGCGGAAAGTGAATTAAATCTAGTTTTTCTTTCCAAATATAAAAAGGCATTTTAAGCTGTTCCTGCCAAGAGTACCAAGGAATATCAAGACATACTTTTTTTACATTTTTTTGCTCGCAAACAAACTCATCAAAATTTTCTGCACTTAAAAAAATAACAAAATCAAAAACCCCATCCGAGCCTGCATCATTATTTTCAGATGCATCTGTGAGATTATTAGCACTGCTAATTTTAATAATGTTATCGACCACTTCTTGTGTATAGCGACCCAATCCTTTTCCGATTGGACCATAGAAACGGGCGTCAATTCCAATACGCATTTTAATAAATTTAAGCAAACGGTAAATTAGGCGGTGGCCCTGACGATTTATCATTTACTTCTGAATTAATTAACTGGGACTCTTGATCATTTTTAGTATTAAAGCCTCGGAAAATATCAGCCGGTAAAGGTTGATCTTCGTCGGCCATTGGTAAAGACGACGGCGCATCTGCTTTACGACCGGGAGCTTTTTGAATTAACGGCGATTTAACGTTAGCTTCAATTGGAAAATGCCATAAGGTCGCAAGTTCTGCCGTATTAAGTAAAAATGGTTTTCGCCCATAGCCAGATCGATTAACGTAATTTCGAAATAATTTTTTCTTTTTCTTAATTAAGCGTGGCTCTTTCATGAAATAAACAGTTTTTGTAAATGTTACCGACAAATCTGGCTTAAAACTATTTAAATCATTAGCCATAAACTGTTTAATATAACCAACAAAACCACTAAAGACTTTGGCTTTATTCATGACATCCTTTTTGGCAATATATACTACTCTAACTTTAGTTAGAAAGCCCTGTTTAATCGATTTGAGATGCATAGCTTCAACCTGCCTTTGTTCCTTTGGTGTTAAATCCATCATTGTCCTCTTGTCGTCTTTATCTTTTGGTTTACCATCTTCAACATCTTGCCAAATTGGAAAAATAACCTCACTCGCATCTCCGAGTAATTCTAAACCTTTATTAAATAAACTCGGTTTAGACTTTTTCTTACGTCCTAATATTTTATCTAACTGATCCTCAACCGTTTTTACCCAATCAAAGCCAGTTGGCATGACTATCATCTGAAACCATAGCTGTTCGCCTTCACGAAGCGATCCGCAAAGGTCCATTAATGAGGCCATTGGATCTTTAAACTGTGTCTCTAGCGGCCCAGTTTTAGTTTCAAACTCTTCGTAGGTTTTAATAGGAAGATACCATGGATTTTGCAAAATAAATTCTGAACCAAAAATATCCCATTCTTCGTCCGGATATTTCTGCGGAACGGTTTCGGTATAATCATCTACTTCCGAAATCTCGGCATCAGGGTATTGTGAATAAACCGAAGATTCAACTAAATTACGAAACTCAAGCGGGGTTCTAATTAAAAACTGAGTATAGCCTTCAAGGCTGACAATTTCATAACTAAAAGATTTTTGAAAGATTCCTTGAAACCATTTTTCGTAAAAATTTTGCGACCCATGAGCGCCACCTAAATATGTAAACATATTTTCAACCGCTTTTGGCGACTGTTCATTTCCTTTTGGAATATCAATTGCTAATAAAATTGATTTATGGGTTTTACTCCATTTCATTTGCACATAATACAACCAAACATCGCGGGCCCCAATTAAAAAGATGATCCCTAAAATCAGCCAGCCGAAATTAAAGAAAAACGCCCAAAACATCTGCTCTGGAGGCAGGTTAAAAAACCGTTCAAAGCCGGCCGTGTTAATAACTATATCCATAATTTTTCATTATATTAACATCTATATTTTAGCATATTTTTAAGATAAAACAAAAAATCCGACTTCATTTAGTCGGATTTTTTAATATGTTTCAAATTTCTTCAGTTTTCTATTACTTAGACCACTCTTTTAATCCATAAGTACCACGATTAACAAGCTCGTAGCGGTCATCAAGAATTAGCTCATTATGGACAGTGGCGGCATTAGCTGTTTTCTTGTCAAATTTCATTTCATTGATCCTTTTAGCAATTTCAGTAAAATGAAGTGGTTTTGCCTCATGTTTCAAAATTAAATAGATTTTATCATTAACGGTTTTTGGTTTAATTTCTTCCCAATTAGCTATTCCCCATTCGCCATATTTATTTTGTTCAAGATTTTTAACAGCTTGCATTAAAGAGTATAGGATTTTGTTGTTATTTATAAGTGCCGCTTTGTCTGGAAAAACCTTACTTTTGAAAATAGGCGAAATATCAGTTTCGCTTGGTAAACCAGCAACTAATAAATGTTTATTATAGGAATCCAACTTCTTTAACAAATCGAGCAATTCTTCAGTAGTATAAGTTTTTTGCAAAGTTTCAACTTTAGCAAGTAAATCATCGGCTAATACTTCCAAGTGTTTATATTCTTCATCTTTTGATTTAAAAGATGGATTAAACTTACCATGATCTTCTATTAACTCTAAGTCGTCGCCCATTAGTTTAGAAATCAAAAAATTAAAATGATTTCGATAAGAAGCGCGGCTTTTTTCATAATCTGGTTTTTCGGCACTACCCTCATTATTAAGTTCAAGTGATAGAACGGTCAAAATATCCAAAAGATAGTCTCGTCGAATTAAACCACCATGCTCAGTTAAAAGACTCTGAACAGTTTCTTTTAAAACAGCCAGCGAGCTCTCAAGTGACTCGAGCTTCTTTATCTTTTTAATACTAGCCGATTCAATTTGACGAACTCTCTCACGAGTTAGTTTATGAAGACCACCGATCTTTTCGAGAGTTTCACCTTTATCACCTTTCAAACCGAAGCGACGAGATAAAATGTCCTTTTCTCGATCAAGTAACTCAGAAAATAAGGAATTAACAATATTAATGGCGTCAAGACGAGCCAATTCCTCAGATTTCTCCTCCTTAATCATTTTCTCTAATAAATTTTCCATATAAAAAAATAGAATGTAAGTTCTTTTTAATTACCCTTAATCTATCATATTATTTTATATTAGTCAATACCTTTCTATTCTCATTAATCCAAGTGTACTCTTTTAAAAGAAATTGTTCTAATATTAGTGAAAAAGTCGCAAATACAATAACTTGTCCAACAATAAGGAGCTTGCTTAAAAAATCCTGACGCGCCCAATGTTTGACAAATATTAGATGTTGGTTTCTAAATGACCAAGCTCGAACTTGACGACTTTTTTTAAAACGACCGAGTAATTGTTTGACTATTCCGCCTCTGGCAGCCGCAGCTGTCCGGTCATGATACACTATCGCGGTCGGCACTAGAGTCGATTTTGCTTTTATTAGCCATAGGCGATAAGCGAGGTCACAATCCTCTTTATACATAAAAAAGCGTTCATCAAAATACTGATCATTTTCCTTTATTTTTTCTAAATAGCTAAGACGGAATAAGCCGGCTGCGCCTGAAGGACAAATAATGAAAGAGCGATCGAATCGTTTATCGTCCACTTGGCCCTGACCCAAATCACGAAAACGAAGTCCTGTTTTTAAAATAAGTCCACAGGTATCGATAATACGAGTTTTAGTGTTGGTGACAAAATCCCAACGCCTAACTTTTGGACTAGCAGAAGCAAATTCCTGATTTTTATCAAGCGCTTTGACCAGTTCTGAAATAGTTTCTTTTTCCAAAATAGTATCAGGATTGATGACCAAAAAATACTCTGCTTGGAGACGAACAGCCGAGCGAATTAGAATATTATAAGCGCGGCTAAAACCGAGATTGCCGGCTGCCTGTAAATATTCCAGGAAGTCTTCATTTTTAAAATTAAATGCCTCAAGTAAATCGCGATTGAGTTTATTGCCTTGGTCACTATTATCAAAGGCTAAAACTCGATAATCAAGGGCGGGTAAAAAAGATAGAGCCAATTTTAAACTTGGCAAAAAATCTTTTAGATACTTCGCGCTTGAATCATTGTAAGTTATGAACCCAACTACTAATTTCATAATATATATTGACAAATGTAACAAAAGGGCTTATATTTTTTTTAAGAGAAAAATTTTGTTCTTTTTATCTAAAATAAACTAATTTTTTTGTCATGACCTGTTCGCTAACCAAGACTGAAGAAGAATTCTATGTCGATGCCGAAAGTAAAATTAAGAATATTATCGATTGCTCAGAAAATGAAAACGATGCAATTCGTAATATAAACTTAAGCGGCCAAGGCACTTATTACAATCTAGATTGTAATGCCAGAACTGGTGCCTTTTCATTTTTTGTTAAATTGATTTTTTCGGAAGATAAATACCGAAAAATAAAAATAATGAAAAATTTCAAAAAATGACTGAGAACCAAAAGAGGAAATAGATTTATTCTAGTGCCTCTTTTTTATTTTTAAATAAGCATTTTATCAGCCATTTTTTCCTTAGCAAAATTTTGTGCTTTCAGTAAACTATCGAAAGTGCCGGCATCAAGCCATTCCCCTTTTACTTCGGCTACCTCAAGTTCATTCTTTCCTAAAAACCAATTATTAACATCAGTAATTTCTAACTCTCCGCGATCGCTCGCTTTCATTTGGCGAGCGACATCAATTACGCGCTTATCATAAATATAAAGCCCCGTAACCGCATAGTTACTCAAGTATTCCTTTGGTTTCTCAACTATTTTTTCAGCTTTCATTTGGCTATCGAACTTTACGACTCCAAATCTTTCTGGATCACTTACTTTTTTAGCAAAAATCTTGGCACCACTTTTAAAATTTTTAATTTCTTCACTAAAATCATCTTCAAAAATATTATCCCCCAAAATCATAACCACATCTTCTTTGTCAATAAAATTTTCACCAATTAAAAAAGCTTGAGCCAGTCCTTCTGGTTTATCTTGAATTTCATAAGTGAACTTAACGCCGAATTCCTTTCCCGAACCGAGCAAATTTAAGTAATCACCGGCTCTTTCTGGAGCGACAATTATTAAAATCTCTTTAATACCTGCTTTTATTAAAGTATTAAGAGGATAATAAATCATGGGCCGATGATAAATTGGCAGTAATTGTTTGCTAGTAATTTTCGTTAAGGGGCGCAAGCGTGTGCCAGAGCCACCAGATAAAATAATTCCTCTCATATTAATTATTTAAATATTCACGTAAAGCTTCTTCGAAGTTACGCATTTTTTTTATTTTTAAATTTTTCAAAATTGAATACTTAGGTCGTCTAGCAGCCCGAAGTAGATTTTCGCTCCTAACAGCGCGCATCTCTACCTCAATCTTCTTATGTTGAAATAACATTTTAGCGCCGTCAAACCAGTTGCAAGGACCTTCATTTACTAAATGATAAACTCCAAAGGGTGCTTCAAGTTCCCAGAGGCGCTTTGTGGCCGCCGCTAAATCTGGAGTATAAGTAAAACAGCTAAGTTCCTCATTTACCACTGTGATATCTTTTTTTGTCTGAGCTAAATCAAACATGATATCAAAAAAACTTGGTTTAGCGGCGGTGCTACTTCCTTTAGGACCAAACAGCTTCGAGGTTCTGATTAAGTAATAGTTCAATCCTCTTTCAGCTTGTTTTAAAATTTCTCGTTCACCCGCAAATTTGCTCTCGCCGTACTTATTAATTGGGTTGGGCGTATCATTTTCGGTAAATTCTTGTTTTTCATCTGTGCCATTAAAGACATAATCAGTAGAATAGTGAATTAGAACTGCGCCTAAGTGTAAAGCAATATCGGCTAAAATAGCTGGTAAATCAGCATTTAATTTCAAAGCTAATTCGTATTCTTTTTTGTCCTCACATTTATCAACGGCATTATAAGCGACCGTGTTGACTATTAGATCAGGATGGATCTCATTAATCTTCTCGGTCAAAACCGGAAAATCTAAAACATCAAAATCTGAGCGATCCCAGGAAACCACGTTAAAATCTTCAGAAAAAGCTTTATTAAGTTGTGTGCCAAGGTTTCCTTGACCACCAAGTATTAAAATCAGCATATTAAGTAAGTATAATTAGAAAACGAAAAATTTACAATCAATACAAAAAAAATCTTCATTCAATAAAGATTTTTTTATTTTGAAAAACTTTTATCAATTACTATTTATTAGCCCAGTCTTCTCCTTGACGAACAATTAGCTCCTTGACTCTTTCTGGTTCAGCCATTAGCTCTTTCACTATTTTTTCCATTCGCGCCCCCTGAGAACCTTTAACTAAAAGAACGTCCCCTGCCTTAATTCTGTTTTGCAAAAATTTACCCGCTTCCTCCGGTTTATCAAAGTAGAAAATATAATCATCTTCCATTCCCGCTGTCTTAGCGCCTCTAATAAAATCACGTGATTTTTCGCCAACCGCAATCAATTGATTAATTTTACTTTCAGCAATTTTACGTCCAACTAACTGATGCCCTTCCTCAGTATAACTTCCAATTTCAAGCATATCACCCATAACCGCATATTTTTGCGAATTTAGATCAACTCGGATTCGATGCAAGATATCTACGGCGGCGAGAGCGGCCTCAGGAGATGAATTATAAGTATCATCGATTATAAATGTATGTTTAATTCCCGGGAGTAAATTCATTCTCCCTTTAGGGAGACTAAAATCACTTAACGCTTTAGCAACCTCAACTAAATTAAAATCGAAATAAATCGCGACCGCGGCCGCAGCGAGAGCGGCGTAAATCGCAGTTTCCGGCATTACATTCTTCATTATTACTGGAACGATGGAATTTTTATAATTAAGTTTAAAATTAATGCCCGATAATTCGTAGCCTTCTTTAGTAAAGTTATAAATAATATCTTGAGCTTGTAAATCAGCCCCGTCTCTTAAGCCGTAAGTTAAAATTTTTGCTTGACTAACCTCACTCATTTCACGTGTATATTCATTATCAAAATTTAAAATTGCCAAGCCTTTAGTATTAAGCTTTTCAATTAAAACTTGTTTTTCTTTCTTTATATTAACGATGCTACCAAAATATTCTAAATGTGAATAACTTATAGCCGTCACAACGCCAACGTCTACTGGAGTAATACTCGTCAAATATTCCATATCGCCGGGCCGATCAACGCCCATCTCTAAAACTAAAACCTCGGGAAAGTTTTTATCCTTAATAATAAGTAACCCGAGGGCCCGAAAAAATATTATTAACCAACCAAAGATACTTCTGCCTGCCGACTCCGATCCAATTATAGTAAGCGGCAAACCAATTTCATTATTGTAATTCTTGATACTAGTGCGGACTCTTAACTTTTCACTCAAAACCTTAAAAATTGCTTCTTTCGCACTACTTTTGCCGATTGAGCCCGTAATACCAATAACAATCGGCTGGTATTTTTTTAGAATCAACTTTGATAAAATTTTCAGTTTTAATTGCAATATATTTCTCATACTATTTTCTTGTTTTGGGTACTTGATAATACTTCAACATAAAATCGGCAATGTCTTTCCAGAGAGGAACAACCGAACCTTCGGCATAAGTAACGTCTTTCGGACTGTCCATTTTAGTAAGCATCACAAAAACTGGATCTTCAATCGGGGCAATCCCAATAAATGTATGGATATACTCATTTTTTAAATAGCCACCACTACTAGCAATTTGCGCCGTTCCTGTTTTTCCGCCGATGTAATAACCAGCAATATAGGCTTTACTAGAATGACCTTTTTCAACGACATTTACAAGCATGGCCGACATAGTATCCGCCGTTTTTGTCGTAATGACACGTCTAACTTGTTTTGGAACAATCTCTTCGCGACTACCATCATTTTTCACAATTGTCTTCACAATATATGGTTTCATTAATATTCCTTTATTTGCAATCGCTTGATAAGGCATAATCATTTGCAGTGGCGTAACCGCAATGCCTTGACCGAAAGAGGCCGTGGCCGCATCTATTTCCCGAATTTTTGGTGTTAATAAATTATTCATATTTCCTGGACTCTCGGAACCAATTTCTATTCCTGACCTCTCACCGAAACCATAATTTTTAACATAGTCAGCAAAAACTTTAGGCCCGACTTGACGCATCGCGAAAATCGCCCCAGTGTTTAAGGAGTTCTGCAAAACTGTATTCATGTCGACGATTCCATGTCCACCTTTAGTGTCATAATCGGAATTGCTAATCGGCTTTGGCCAACCATTTATCATTATTCGTCCTTCGTCTTTATAAGTAGTTGCTGGACTTACTTTATTTTGATCAATTGCAATCGACATCGTAACTATTTTAAAAACTGAACCGGGTTCATACTGATCAAAAGTCGCCGGGTTATTAAAAACCCGAATATCACTTACATCTTTATAATTATTAGGATCAAAATCTGGCACAGAACACATGGCAATAATCGCGCCGGTTTTTGGATTTAAAATTATTACGCTGCCGCCGGTTGCGCCATGCTTTTTTACGTCTTCTTTTAATTTTTCACAAGCGACAAATTCAACATTTCGGTCAACCGTTAGAATTAAGTCAGAGCCATTTTCGGGCTTAATATATTCACGATCATTTACAATGACAGTATTGCTTTGCGCAGCCTTCTCAGATTTTAGAGAACCATATTTACCAAATAATTCGTCATTAAAAAATTCTTCAAGACCGTAACGCCCCTGGCCTTCTTCATCAGCATAACTAACAAAACCTAAAAGGTGCGAGCCGATTTCTTTTTCCGGATAATAACGATATGATTGAACATCAAATCCAAAACCGGGCAATTTAAAAACTGAGCTTGAGCTAGCACTTTGTTTATAGACAATTTTCGCATCTCTGAGCTCTAAATCTTGTGGTAAAATTTGTTGAGTACTGCTTGAGGCTAAATAAGCAAATAACTTAAGCAGTCCTTCAGTATCCAATTTTTTATCTAGTGATTCATAAGGATCGCCTGGTTTATCAAGCTTCTTTAAATAATTATTAATAATTTTTTCTTTTGTACTGGTAGCGATATCGGCGACAGTTATCGCCTGAGAGCTTGAAGCTATTTCTTTGAGTAAACCTGGAGCATCAAAATACTGAAATAATTTTTCGGCGAGCTCGCTAGGATTAGTAATATCTTTAGGGACCGCATATACGGTTGCAAAATCTTTATTTGTCGCTAAGGGATAAAGCTTTTCCTGACCGTTAATTGTTTCACTTAAAAATATTTTGCCTCGCTCCGGCTTCAACTCGTTATAAACATCATGTTGAGAAGAAGCGATAGCCGTATATAAGTCAAATTGACCAATTTGAACTGAGAATAGTTTATATATCAGAGACCCAATTAATAAAAAAATAATCGCCACTACCAAACGGAGGCGATTAACGCTGATTTTATTTACTTCCGGACGAGATTTGTTTTTTGATTCACGCCACATACAGCCTTATTAATTCAATTAACCACTGAGCCAAACCATCCGCTAGTAGTGCTTATTTTCGAGCGACTAGAGTTGGTGGAATACTTAAATAGTCAATTTCGCCAATAGCAACCATATTCAATTTTCCAGTTCGAGAATTCAATGAATAATATGATTGTAAATTATTTATTGTTTCCTCACTATCAAGTTTCTCGCTCGCCAAATAATTAACTTGCGTTTTTAGTTTCTTTAATGCAAAACCTTTAACAGTCAAATCACTAATTGTAAGCATGTAAAAAACACCAAGGACAATAACTAAAGTCGCTAAACCAAAATTTAAAAATCTTAAATTCAAACGCTTCGCTTTGCTTTCGCGACTCATCGGCGCTTGATAACAATTTATTATCTTGGTCATACTGAATTAAAAATTATCTTAATTTAAAAATTATCTATATTTTTTCCGCGACTCGGAGCTTAGCGCTACGAGCACGTGGATTTTCATTCGTTTCTTTTTCAGTCGGAATTAATGGTCTTTTTGTCAGTATTTTTATATTTATTTCTGATTTAAAGTATCTTTTTACAATTCTGTCTTCGCCACTGTGAAATGACACTACGACTAGCCTTCCCTCCGGTTTTAATAAACTAACAGCTAGTGGCAAAACTTCGCTTAAACTTATTAATTCCTCGTTTGTTTCCATTCTTAAAGCTTGGAAGACCCTCGTTGCGACGTGTATTTTAGAACCATATTTAAATGGAACTGCCTGCTCAATTACAGCTACTAAATCCCTCGTTGTTTTTATCCTCTTTATCCGTCTCTCACTAACTATCATTTTTGCAATTCGATAAGCATGTTTTTCTTCTCCGTATTCTCTAAATATTCTGGTTAACTCGAGAAGATCATAATTGTTTACAATTTCTTCAGTTGATCTCTCATTAACGGGGCCAAAGGACATATCTAGAGGTCTTTCGCCTTTAAAAGAAAACCCGCGAACCTCATCATCAAGCTGAGCTGACGATAAGCCTAAATCAAATACAATTCCGTCAAACTTCGCTTCACTGGAGATATTTTCGGTTATTACTGTCTGTAAATTTTTAAAGTTATCGTTAATTAAGGTAATATTTTGCAGTTTCTGTTCATTAATTAATGTCTGGGCATTTTTAATTGCGAGTTCATCTAAATCAATACCAATCACTTGCCCTGTTTTTCCTACTAAATTCGCAATTGCCAGCGTGTAGCCAGCGCCACCGAGCGTACAATCAATATATTTATTTCCTTGTTTTGGTTTTAAATATTCTAGAACTTCATCTAACATGACCGGCGTATGCTGATAAATCATAGAGTTAAATTCCTAAATCACCCATTTCTTCGGCAATCGCATTACTATTTTTTTCACTTTCCTTTTTATATTTATTCCAAGCCGCTTCATCCCAAATCTCTAAATGATTATATAAGCCAGCAACAATTATTTTTTTCTTAAGCCCGGAAAAATTTCGTAAATATTCCGGTAGTGTTATTCTGCCTTGGTTATCAAACTCAAGGTCCATGGCTCCAGCTAACATGTGGCGACTAAAAGCCCGCGCCTTAGCAGAACCAATAGGTAAACTTGCAAACTTTTTAGCAATGGTTTCAAATTGATCTTTCGAATATAAAAATAAGCAATCGTCCAAACCTTTGGTAACGACTGCTCCTTTTTTTAAAATCGCTCGAAATTTAGCCGGTATAGCTAAGCGGCCTTTTTCGTCTAAGTTGTGATTGTATTCTCCAATAAACATATATTCTTGGGAAAATATTGGTGGTGAAGACAAGCATATTCACCACCATTCCCCACAATTCACCTTACAAGTATTATTATACACCACTTGCCCCCTCTGGTCAACACTATTCTTTATCCTAATGTAAGGCAAAAAATACAAAAAAAGAGCACTTTTCAACAAGTGTTCTTTTTAAATAAAATTATTTGTCAAAAATTTCTAAAAGTTTTCAACAAGTAACGCACAGCCTATAATTTTGGCTTTTTTGAGATTCCAATATTCGGTTCGCGGTCATAAATCGGCTCTACGATAGAATAACCCGAAAATTCCTTATTCTTTTTAGATGTTTTTGGCTCAGATTCAACTGGTATTTTTAAAGCATAAGCCAGGGCATTGGCTGTAATCACGCCAATTCGCAGCGAAGTAAAGCTACCTCCCTGATTAGCAACGATAATTTTTTTCAGGTCCGTCAATTTAACTTTGTTTTTAATTAATAAATTATTAATTAGTGGTAGGAGCTTTTCCGCCTGCTGGCGAACGGCCTTTATTTTTTTACTCGCTATTATTTCGCCGCCTTGCTTAAGACTAATATTAATTTCGTCTTGAAGAACTGTATTTATGTATAATGTCATATTATTTAAGAATTTTTTTTATTTGCGCTAAACTCTCAACTCTAACTAATTGCTCACGCAGTTTAGCGGCGCCGGCCATGCCTTGAGTATACCAAACTAAATGCTTACGAAATTCTATAAGTCCCCGCTTCCCTTTTTCTATTTTTTCAAGTTCGGCGTGGCGAAGAGCTATTTTAAAAATAGCCTTGGTGTTTAAATTTATCAGCCTATTTTCTTTTATTTCTTTAAACATCCACGGTCTTCCTAGAACTCCGCGGGCAAGACCAAGGCCGTCAGCGCCAGTTTCACTTAATGTTTTCTTGGCAGCTTTTAAATCATTAATTCCGCCATTAGCTAATATAACACCTTTAAAAAGAGGTCGCAGAGATTTTATAGTTTTCCAATCCGCTGCTCCGGCAAAGCCCTGACTTAAACTCCTCCCATGGATCATAACGGCAGCCACCGGGAGATCAGAAATATTTTGTAAAAATTGCTTGGCGCTGACAGCACCAGCTTGCGTTCTTATTTTTACTGAAACTGGTAAATCGGTATTAGCCAGAACAGCCTCAATAACCGCTCGTGAATTTTTCAAATTTTTCATTAAACCAGACCCCGCTCCTTGTTTAATTATTTTAGGAACCGGGCAGCCAAAATTAATATCAATTCCGTCTGGTTTTATTTCTCGAGTAATTATTTCCGCGGCTACAGCAAAATGTTCAGGGCAAGATCCAAATAATTGCACAACATAATATTTCTCACTCTTACGTTCATATTTTAATAAATCCAAAGTCGTGTTCTTCTTAATGTTTTGATTATAAAAAAGAGCGGTCGCTGACGCCATCTCACTATAGACGACATCGGCTCCATACTTCTTACAAATTCGTCTAAAAGCCGAATCTGTAAATCCAGCTAAAGGAGCAAGAGCTAGAATCGGTTTTTTTTTATTCTTAAGTTTTATCCAAAAGTTTTTCACAATTTTGAAACTTTATATCCGTTTTTTATATCTTCAATCAAATAGCCTTTTTTCTTTAACTCTTCACGAAGCCTGTCAGACTCATCCCAGTTTTTACTAGCTCTAGCCTCCTGACGGCCTTTAATTAGAGCACGAACATCTTCAGCTAATTCTTCAAACTTCAATTCTGGTAAAACTATATTTTCAGCTAATTCTAGTTTTAATCCTAGAACTTTATCAAAATCTAAAATTGTTCTTAATTTATCAGAATTATTTATCTTCGATTTTAAAACGGCGGATACAACGGCCAAAGCTTTAGGTAAATTCAAATCATCATTAATAGCCGCGAAAAAATCTTCTTTAAATTTTAAGTCTACTTCTCCGACTTCCTTCCCTAAAGCCGCAACTTGAGAAACAAGACTATTTAAACCAGCATAAGCCTGAGCAAAACCATCCTCACTATATTCCATTGGTTTGCGGTAATGAACTTGCAGGGCAGCAAAACGATAAGCTAAAGGGTTTATACCCTTAGCGATTAAGGCTTTATCAAGAGTTAGAAAATTATCTTCACTCTTAGCCATTTTCTTGCCCCCTTTTATATTTAAGAAAGCACCATGTAGCCAATAATTAAAAAATTTCTTCCCAGTGGCTGCCTCTGATTGGGCGATTTCATTAGTATGATGAATGTTTATATGATCAATTCCACCACAATGGATATCCAATTCTTCACCAAGATATTTCAAACTCATTGCCGAGCATTCAATATGCCAGCCCGGAAAACCGATTCCCCAAGGTGAATCCCATTCCATTTGTCTTTTAGCGACCCCTTCACTCAGCGAAGGAGAAAACTTCCATAAAGCAAAGTCAGTCGGATTTTTCTTTTCTGGATTTTTCTCAACTCGCGCCCCCTCTCTTAACTCTTCAAGGGGTAAGTGACTTAGTTTATTATATTCTTTAACTTTTGAGGTATCAAAATATATTCCATCACTTGTTTTATAAGTATAAGCCTTAGACTCAAGCACTCTTATTAAATCAATCTGCTCAGGAATATTTTCGCTTGCCCGGCAATACAGATTTGGCGACTCAATATTTAAAAGCTCAAGGTCTTTCTTAAACGCTACTTCATAATAAGCCGCGATTTCGAGCGCGCTCTTACCTTCTCTTTTAGCTCCAATTTCTAGTTTATCTTCGCCCATGTCCATGTCACCAGTTAAGTGACCAACGTCGGTAATATTCATGACATGAAAAACTTCATAATTATTATATTCAAGAATCCTTTTTAAGAGGTCCTCAAATAAATACGAGCGCAGATTTCCGATATGAGCATAATTATAAACTGTCGGTCCGCAGGTATAAAGTCCGACTTCCCCGGATTTAATCGGCTTGAACTCTTCCTTTTTTCTACTAAGAGTATTGTATAAAAATAGTTTATTCATATATTTATTATCTAATATAAGTATAAAAGAAATCCCCCTTTTTCACAAATAATACTCAAAAATAATTAATTGACAAAACTCAATAAATATTATAAATTAAAGTGTCAATTCATTTGGCAAAAATAGAACCTTAACAATTAAATTAATAACAAACAAAAACCTTAAGATGAAAAAACATTTAATTTTCCTAGCAACGATTCTGCTGGCAAGTATTAATTTGACTCTGCTAGCAAATGAATCTGTAAAATCAGATAATCTGAAAATTATTCAAAACCAAAACGGAAAATATTACATTATCCGAAGTTCTCAAGCATTTGAATCCGTAAATGGTTTTCTGCGCGTACCGATTGTTGATTCGCTCAACTACATTGACCCAGCGATTCCTCAAAATATTTGGGTTAAAGCTTATCTGGACAAAAATATCATGTTCGAGATGCGTCATACTGCACGTAGTTTAATAATAATCGAGGACTGGCGTCTCAAGATTTTTAATCGTTTGGATTACCATTACGCCTCCTTAAATAATGACAGCCTCAAACTGCATACCGACTACAACATTTCGGGCGTAAACGATTCTCAGGCGACTAGCGGAGGCACAATTTTGCTAATCTGTATATTTATCGCCGGTCTAATATTTGGATCAATAATCAGTAGCCCTAGGGGTTTTAAATTAATGCTATTATTACTCGCCGGTTTAATCACAATGCTATTTTTCTACTTCTTTTTCGTCGGGACAATCTACGCTCGCTTATTCCCCCTCGTTCCGTTTATCGTCGGAAATTTAGTAATGCTCAGTATCTTAAAATTATTTCGAACTCTAAAGAAAAACAGGTCATGAAAAAGAAAATTATTTTCGGAATTATTCTCGGGTTAGTAATGTTTAGCTTCAATTGCTTTGCTCAAAAATTTGAGCAAGAAGATCCCCTGTCACCAATGATTGATGATACAATTATGTTGGCTTCAGATAGTCTGGAAATTGTTCAGATTAAGGAAAATAAATTCTTCGTTGTTTGCACTACTTGCGAAGTGCTAAGTAGCCACGGATATATGCGGCGAATAATTGTTGATTCACTCTCATACATTTCACCTGACATACCAAGAGATTATTGGCTAGAAGCCTACAGCACCAAGCAGGTAACTTATAAACATAAGTTATTGTTGAGCCGACTCGAACTAAAAAATTGGAAGCCAATTATGACTTACGTCTGGCAGGACTCTGAAGCTATCTACGCAAGCGATAGTCTTAAGTCAATAAGCACATCCTACATATCCTCAGAAAACTACAACAGCCTATTAAGCTCTAAGTTTTCGGCCAACTACTTTTTACTGTTTGTAGTAATAGTCGGATTCATCTGGTTTATAATGTCACTTGATACGGGGATAAAAAAAAGCCTCCATGCTTACGGAGAGCTGGCAACTGGATTAGGTATAGCGATTATTTTCTATTTTACTTTTGGAAAAACTTTAGCCGCTTTTATCTTGCCTCTGATAGCCTTTGTATTAGGGGCATTTATACCATTAATAATTACTAGACTGATTAAAATACTCATTAGATCCGTTAGTAAAAATTAAGTTCTTAAAAATTGAAACAACAAAACCTGGAAAGCATTTATGCCCCAGGTTTTTTTATTTTTTTTATTTGCAATTTTTCCAAGGCTTTTCTATACTTAAGCAACTAATTTTTCTTCATTAAAACAAGCTCTCATCTTTTCAATCGCTGACTGGGTCTTCAATTTTAAATCAGAATTTAAATTTTGGCCGCTAGCCTGAGATTCTAAAGAAGACAGGAGCTTGAGAAATATTTTTTCTTCAACCGCATTTTTACTGGCTGGATTATTTTTTAAACTTTCTAGTAGCTCCCTCAACTCACCCTTGCTAAGAGACATATAGAAAGCTGGAATATTTTTAATCTCGGCTCTGACTAACTTTCCGTCCTGCATTTTAGCTCCATATTTTATTCTCGCTCCCCCCTTAGCCATTATGCTTTCTAATTTAGAGGATTTTTTTAAGCCACCATCATCTCCCCTATTTCCTAAAACCTCATCAAAACCACAGAGAACTTCACCGGTCGATTTATAGATCAGAACCTGATCAACCCCGTGATTATAATCATCGTAATCAGAAGCACGCGCAACTATAAAATACTCTTTAAGAAATTTATGGAGCAAAACCGTTAAAGCCATTTCGGTCAAAGTTGAGGGATTTTTTTCCGTGTCGCTTCGCCACTGCTCTCGACTCTTGCCTGCCCCAGAGCTAAAGCCTTCTTCTTGAGCGTCTACGAGCGCCCTATCACTAGCAGATTCACTACCCTCGAGCAATATCCGCCCGTCATTAGTTAAAAAATTAGCAAATTCAGAATTAACGTCCCTAGCCAAATCGATCAAAGCTTTATCTTTTAGGAAAGGCAGATATGTCTCAAGACTAATTTCTTTTTTTGTCTTATCAAACTGACTAAGATCAATTTTTCCAAGTATCTTTAAACCTGGTAATTTATTGGCCTCAAAATTTTCTAAACTCATATAATTTTATTTATTTAAATAAAACTGGTACTTTTACTGAAGCATCATTTTCTGGCAAACCGGAAGGATTATCTTTAGAAATTACTAAATAACCACTAGTCGCCATTGTCAAATATGTTAACTCAGAAGTAAATCTAACCGGCTTTTCAGTCATCCAGTCATCTTGAGCGGTACCGTAATGAGCGACAATTAAATTATTATTATTGTCATATAATTTAACTGGCAAAGTCGCTTCAAAAAACCAATTACCAATAGCCGTGCCTTCAATTTTTAAAGGTGAGCTAACAAGTTCGTTTTGTTTTGGACTAACAACGACTACTTCATTAGAGAAGCTCGCTTGAGGTTCATCTCCTGCCTGAGTGCTAGTCACAATATCCATTTCACATTTTTCCTCCCAAACACGTAAACACTTCTCTTTTAAATCACACCAAGAATAACCAGCCGAGGCAATACAACCATGTTCGTCTCGGTCATTTCCGACTAAAGATTCTCCCTGACTACCAGGGCAAAGTGTTGTTGGCCTGGCTGCCTTTGGATTTCCGTGCTTAGCCCATTGACTATCAGTACAGACCCAATTGTCTTCCTGACTAGTGGCTCGTAAAACAATTGCACTAAAGATAATAACACCAACTACTCCTAACAATAAATAAGATTTTTTCATAAAATTATTTTTATTAATTACCAACTTATGGTGTCTCTATTGTACCAAGTTAGAACCTATTTTCAAAACAAATGATGTCGCACGCGCGAAGCGCGTGGTGAAGCGAAACTAAATCGTACGCTCGGAGAATCGCCCTGCCACCGCCTCGCTTCGCTCGGCAACTCCGAAAGAAAAAACACTCCTTGCATTTCTGATTTGGCGGGGGTGAAATTTCTTTTGAAAAAGGAAAGGGTGTTTTTCTTTCGGGGTTCTGCCCGAAAAGATATTCGGACAGGCGGAGTGCAAATGCAAATGTGGAACGCGAGCGGAAAATTTTGCGGAGGACTGGGGGTTTGGGCGAAAGGACTCCGCAAAATTCTGTTTCGCGTATTTGATTTTGTGGGGTGCAGGCAACTAAGAAAAGAAGATACTATCATATCAAAAAACAAGGATTTATTTATTTTATGATAATTTTATTTTTCCAAAGCTATTTTCTTTAATTTCACTTGATAAATTTAATCTTTCTCTAACTTTATTATTTATTTCTTGAATTGTTTCTTTTAAATCTCCATTGTTATTGATAAAATCGATAGAAATACCAAGTTCTTTAGCCTGTTTAATGGCTTCATTTTTTTCTAATTCTAATTGCTCTTGTATATAATTAAAATCTATAACTCTATCATTTCTTTCAGAAATATCTTTTATTCTTCTATTGAGAATATTCTCTGGAGTTGAATTAACAACGAAAATCGCTTTCATTTGCTCATAATCTTCATTACGAATATTCCTCACAGAAAAATCTTTACCTTCTACTTCAAAATAAATAAAATGACCATCTAAAATTCTAATTGTATAAGGATCATTTTTATCTTCCTCATAAATTATTCTAAACATTTCTGGTCTATATTTTCCACGAACATCATCTGGTAGTTTTCTAAATTCTTCTGGAGAAATATCACCAGCAAGATGGCACAGAATTGGTAAACCGCGAATTCTAAGAGCCTTATGACTTTCATCATTCAATCTCTCTACAAGTCCTTTAATTACAGAAGTTTTTCCAGTACCAGGTATTCCAGCAACGTAAATAAACATAAATTATTGTGTATTAAAAATACATTCCCCTGTTAAATTATTCTGAGTTTTATATTCATCCCAAAGTTTTAAATACGCTTTATTTATTCTTTCATTTTTTTCTAAACCTAATTCTAAAATAGATTTTTCTATATTATCTTCTTCTCCTTCTATTTCAATAAAATAACCAAAAGGTAATTCATCAACAACAAAATCACAATTATTTATATTTTCCAGTCTGTATCTTCTCTTCTCAAAAATATGTTCGATTGGGTATTCTAAAGCAAAGAACATGCCTCTTATACTATTTATTTTTTCATCATCAACATTCTCTAACAAAAACTCATGCTCATCTCTTATAAATAAGTTCCCCAGATTTTCTTCTTTCTTATTTTTAACCTTTACTGTTACATAAGCTTTTCTACTATCTTTTTCTATTACTTCTTTTATTCTAGGGAAAATTCCCTTTTCCATATTCTTATATTCATTCGTAAAAAAACCATATGTTTTTTCAAACTGAAACTTACTTTTATCTTTTACAAATTTGTCAAAAATTTCTTTATTTATTTTTAATTTAATTTCTATTTCTTTTTTCATATTTTAAAAATTAAAAAATATTAATAATAACCTCCAGATTTTTTAGGATAGGGTTTTAAATACTCAGTTCTATCTTTTATTTTTGCTTCCAAAAAACACCTTCTTCTGTCCCAACAACAAGGACAAGTTCCACAATGAATTTTACTTGATTTTATACAACTTCTTGTTTTTGAAAGATCTAGACCATTTTCTTCACAATAAGTGATTAAAACATCCTTGTCGTAATAATTACCCAATTCTACTTCAATAGGTAAAGATATATATTGAAAGTTATAATCGTTTAAAATATGGCAAGTTTCTAGATTAAGCATTCTCTGCCAAGTAAGAGAACAATGAAAAGAAGTATCGCTAGCAACATGTGCAATAAAAACAGTGTTAACATTCATTCCTTTATTTTTTAAAGAAATTGCATACTCCATACCCGTAAGAAATATAATAGAGTTTCTAGCTGGATAAGATACATGGGCTGAATGTTCTTTTTTATAAAATTTCTTTTTTACTTCTCTTAAATCATCTTTGTATTCCAAGGCGGGTGTATTAACTTTAATTTCTTTTGTTTTGTGGTAAAGTTTTGGAAATTTTTTAGCAAAAAGTTTATCATAATAATTAATTGATTTTTTTTCCCATTTATAACAATTTTGACCTCTATTTATAAAAAATGGAAACACTTGATAACCAAACTCATTCATCAAAATAAAAATATTTGACACCGCATCTGCTCCACCAGACATACAACACACAACAGCACTACCCTTTGGAGGCATTTTTACAACATAATTTCTTTTATCTATAAAAATTTTATTTAGGACTTTTACAACTTTTAAATCTTCGTTTATTTTATCCTCAATTTTTATTTTGCCTTTATTCTTGATTATTTTGATCATATTTTTTATAACTATTAATTATTTTTTTAGCATCCTCAATTGTTTCTTGATAAATATGAGCATCAGTAATCATTCCATCCAAAGAACCGATCCAAATTTTTGTGTTTAGTTTAGTTTCTAATCTCTTTGCTACCTCTTCAGATAGTAATGCAATCGCAGCAAAATTACCTCCAGCTTTCTGGTAGGCATCTATTGATCGTGCATTAAAAATTGTATTTAAATGATAGCCATTCTGATTATCAATTTTAATTAATCTGAATTGAATAGTTGTAATACAGGGCAGATAATCATCTTTGGGTCTTTCAAGAGTTCTTTCATAATCTTCTTTTCTGACAAAGCTCATTATAGCTTTTTTGCTTTCTGGTATTTCTGCAAGCCTATCCACCACAAAATCAAGCATTTTCCATTCTTTGATTCTTGCATAATAGCTTTGACTTCCATCTGAGAATGATGGAACAATATCAAAGTCATGCATAATTTCTTTATTAAAAGTTAAATCAATAATTGCATCTATGTTTTCTTTATCCCCATATCGACTAAGCAATTGATCTGGATAAATTTGGGAGTTTGATCTAACTCTAATATTTTGAAGACATAATCTATTTCTGCCTTCATCAGAAGTTATGTTCCCATTTTTTAAAATTACTTCTACTAAACTTAACCAGGTACTCCCCAATACTTCACCATAAATCAAAAGGCCAAAAGGCTCTATTTTTATGTACATACAATGTTTTTATGTTAAAAATTTTAATAATTTAAACTAACTTCAATATACCATATTTTTAAAAAATCCAAAAATATAATTTGAAATCCTATTCGCCCCACAAAATCAAATACGCGAAACAGAATTTTGCGGAGTCCTTTCGCCCAAACCCCCAGTCCTCCGCAAAATTTTCCGCTCGCGTTCCACATTTGCATTTGCACTCCGCCTGTCCGAATATCTATTCGGGCAGAACCCCGAAAGAAAAACACCCTTTCCTTTTTCAAAAGAAATTTCACCCCCGCCAAATCAGAAATGCAAGGAGTGTTTTTTCTTTCGGGGTTGCCGAGCGAAGCGAGGCGGTGGCAGGGCGATTCTCCGAGCGTACGATTTAGTTTCGCTTCACCACGCGCTTCGCGCGTGCGACATCATTTGTTTTGAAAATAGGTTCTAACTTGGTACAATAGAGACACCAGAAACGAACTAGACGGCTTTTTCAAAGCCGTCTAGTTCGTTTCTGGTGCCCGAGGGGGGATTTGAACCCCCATGGGATTTCTCCCGCAGCGTTCTGAACACTGCGTGTCTACCGTTTCACCACCCGTGCCTATCAACTAAATTTAACCACAAAATTAACGGCTTGACAAGTTAAAATAAAAGCGTCATATTATATATTCAAGCAAATTTTTGACATCAAAATCATATTCGAACATTAATAACAAACAAATATTCACCTAAACATTAACCTAAAAACAATTTAACATGAATGAAGGAAATGCTTGCCCATCCGCTTCGGTGGGAATTTTAGTACCAAAAACTCCCAGTGGTTTTTTTGCGGGCGTTAGTATTAAAAATTATCTGTCGACATATTTGAAGATTGTCGAACCCCAAATCATTGAGGTAATGCCCTGTCAATTAAAGCAGCTTAAAATTAATCAGAAAATTGATAAACTGTATGTGCTTGGACTAGGGATTAAGAATACTCCGCCATCTGCCCTCAAGGATTTTATCGGGACCTACGAAGAAAGAATTGCTCTCTGGGTAGATCATCACCCGGGATCTAGACTGATTTCCGAATTGAAAGGAAAATATAACTATCTTCATGGTAGCGATAAAGATAGTGCGTCGACCACCGCTTTAATGGGCATCAAGCTCGGAAAATGTATAAAGCAAGAATGGATAGACGCCACTAATCATTTCGAAAATCCCTTCTTCTTTCTTCCAAACCATTTAGTTAAGCATTACAAAAAAATTATAGTACCCGCAAACGGGCAAACGAAAGAAGCTAAAAAGCTTTTTTCTGAATACCTACTAACGGGAAAACCAAGTATCGATGAAATTCATCTCCTCCTAAGCAAGCAAGCGTAGTAGGCTTCCTTCAAAAAAACATCAAGCCCGACCAAAGATCGGGCTTTTTTATTTGTGTTTATGTTATAATATTAAAATGCTAGATTTAATGACAGAACAAAAATATTTTAAGCTCGGTTATAAGTTAATCGGTGGCGTTGATGAAGCTGGTCGAGGACCACTCGCCGGACCAGTCGTGGCCGCTTGTGTTGTCATTGATAAAAATTTTCGAATTGATTCTGAAGATTTAGCCCTGGTAGCTGATTCAAAAAAACTAAGCGCCAAAAAGAGAGAAAAACTATTTGGCATAATTAAAGAAAATGTTTTAGCAGTTGAAATCGGCGTTGTCGATAATTTAACAATCGATAAAATTAATATTTTACAGGCCAGTTTTTTAGCCATGCGTCGAGCTATTAAAAAACTTAAAATAGAACCTGACTATATTTTAACTGATGGTAAATTTAAAATTCCCAAAATAAATCAAGCGCAAACGGCAATTATTGGCGGAGACGGAAAAGTCTTCTGTATCGCGGCGGCTTCTATTATTGCTAAAGTAAGCCGGGATTGGATGATGACTGAAATTGATAAACAGTATCCCCAATATGACTTTATACAACACAAAGGCTACGGCACTAAGGCTCATTTTGCAAAAATTGCCGAACTTGGGCCCTGCCCGCTTCACCGTTTTAGTTTTAGTCCAATCAAAGAGATGATCGCATCTCAATCGGGAATTGACAAAAAAATAATAAAATAATAAAATAAAAAATTAAACCTTTCCTTAACAATTAAATAAATACAAAAAACGAAAAAATCATGAAAGAAAAAATCCCCTTAGCGGTTGCGAAAGTTTGTATTAGTATTTTTTTAATCTTTTGTTTTTCCTCCTATTTAGCTGATTTTATTCAGCCTAAATCCATGGTCATTCTCAATTTTTGGACATATTTCTTATGTCTAATAATTATCGCCGGAGCTACATTCTATCGACTAACAGATTGGGAAGTGTCCACTGGACGTGTTGAGCGTTCAACAGCTGGTCCAAAAAAAATTAAGTATCTTTATTCGGGTTTAATGTTGCAAATATCAGGAATTATCTCCCTATCTCTGCTGATATTAACCCTGCTATCTTTATTCCCGGCTTTTGACAATTGGCTAGGAACAATCTGGGAACCTCTAAAAATATTTGCTGGCTGGACTTCAATTCTAACGGCACTCTTCCTTTTATTTACCACATTAATATTTCACTTCGTGCGTGAAGAGCAAATTTATCGACCAGATGTAAAAAAATAAATCGTCAAAAAAAGGACAAAAAAAATCCCTCATTTAAAAGGGATTTTTTCATATGTATTTTTAGAATTTATCTTTTATTTTTTACTCGATCATTTTCCGTTAAAGATTTCTTACGCAATCTAACACTTTTAGGAGTAACTTCTAAATATTCATCCTCATTGATAATGCTTAAGCCACGTTCCAGTGATAAATCCCAAGGCGGGGTCAAGGTAATTGCGTCATCATTTCCAGATGAACGAACATTGGTTAACTTTTTACCTTTAATCGGATTAACCGCCATATCATTTCCCTTAGCAACATTACCGATTACTTGACCTTCATAAACATCCACATTCGGAACAATATATAAAACACCGCGATCCTGTAAGTTCCAAAGAGCAAAAGCCAAGGCTTTGCCGGTTATCATTGAAACCATAGAACCAAGTTGATTTTTTTCAATTTCCCCCGCCCAAGAGCGGAAACCAATAAAATGAGAACATAAAATTCCTTCACCTCTAGTATCCACTACAAACTCATCGCGATATCCTAAAATCCCGCGAGTCGGTATAGCAAAAACGATTCGGGTTTGACCGTTGTGAGTTTTCAAATCATTCATTAAACCTTTGCGTCGTGACATTTTATCAATTACCACGCCCGCACAAGCCTCCGGAATATCAATGGTAATTTCTTCGTACGGTTCTAATTTTTCACCATTCTCTTCTTTAATAATTACTTGCGGTTGAGAAACTTGAACTTCATAACCCTCACGACGCATATTTTCTAGTAAAACCGCAATATGAAGTTCGCCACGACCAAAAACTTTATAAAAATTTGTATCGGAAAAATCAATTTTTAAACCAACATTAACTTCGAGTTCTTTTTCTAAGCGCTCTCTTAATTGACGATTAGTAACATACTTTCCTTCACGTCCCGCAAATGGTGAATTATTAATTAAGAAATTTAAACAAATAGTCGGCTCATCGATTGAAATAGCTGGTAAGGCTTTTTGATCGGCCGATTCAGAAATTGTTTCACCAATATAAATATCAGATAATCCAGCAATTAGAACAATGTCACCGGCAATCGCTTCTTGAATTTCTTTACGAGCCAGTCCATGAAAAGTATATAATTTTGTAACCTTGCCAGGACGAGTATCGCCATTCAAATTTTCTACAAATACCGCCTGACCAGATTTAACTTTTCCCTGATATATACGAGCAATAGCACAACGACCTAAGAAATTATCATAAGCTAAATTAAAAGGTTGAGCGGCCAGGGGCATATCGATCATGTCCTGAGCGGCTGCCGGAGCGACGTGTTCGAGAATTAAATTTAAAAGAGGATCAAGATTGTCAGCCAATTTATCTGCTTCTAAGCCTGCCTTTCCAGTTTTACTAATGGTATAAATAACCGGAAAATCCAATTGTTCGTCAGTTGCACCAAGATCCAAAAATAATTCATAAACTAATTCCGAGACTATAGCTGGTCGAGCGGCTGGTTTATCAACTTTATTAATAACCACAATTGGCTTTAGGCCTAATTCTAAAGATTTTTTTAAAACAAATTTAGTTTGTGGCATTGGTCCCTCTTGAGCGTCAACGACCAAAAGCACGGAATCAATCGAGCGCAAAACACGCTCTACTTCAGAACTAAAATCGGCATGACCAGGAGTGTCGACGATATTAATTTTAGTGTCTCTATAAAAAAGACTGCAATTTTTTGCATAAATTGTAATCCCTCTTTCCTGTTCGATTGAATTACTGTCCATTGTGACATTATCCAAAACCATTCCCGTTTGACGGAGTAAAGAGTCGGTTAAAGTTGTTTTACCATGATCAACGTGGGCGATAATGGCAATGTTTCTAATTTCCATATATTTTTTAATTTTAAACAAAACAAAACGCGACGTATTATGTCGCGCGGGCGAAGCAAAAACTGCTTATATATTACTAGATATCCTAATTAATGTCAAATGTCACCAAAGCAGAGAAAAATGCATTTTTACAATTTATAAATCTTCTCGTCTCCGCTCAGCATATCTTTAATTTTATAGCTTTTTTTAGTCTCTTCATCGCTACCTAAAATTATAACTTTAGTGATCTTCTTTTTGTTCGCCAATTCCAAAGCTTTACCCATTTTCTGTGAATCAAGTCCAAGAAGAATATTAAAGCCTTCACCCCGTAATTTCTGCGCCAATTTATTTTGCTGCATCTGAAGCGAAATATCTAGAAGTGGTAAATAATATTTTTCAGTTTGTAAATCAGTAATTTTAGAAATCAGATTCCAACTCTCTAAAAATAATCTAGTCGTTTCATCTCCCGGCGCAAAACCGACTGCCGGAAAATTCTTTTCACCAAAAATTTCAGCGAGACCATTGTAGCGTCCGCCGCCAAACATGGCTCGCTTATTTTCCGGATTTTTATCAAAAACCTCGAAAACCATGCCGTCATAATAATCAAAACCACGAATTACTGCCGGATTAAATTCAATTAAGTCAGCATAACCTAATTCTGTAAGTGAATTAATAATTTCCATTAGCTCTAAGTATGGCTCCTTCAACTCCGGCGTATCAATTATTAAATCTTTCAAACCGGCATAACTAGTGCCGGACATAAAGAAAATAATTTTCTCAAGTTCTCCTTCTTTTACTCCCAAACCGATTAAACGCTCCTTAAACTCTTCTTTACTTAATTTATTATATTTATCTAAAATACGAATAAACTCGACTTTATTTTTAATATCTATTTTCATCATTTTAAAAACGCCTTCAAGTAGACTTCGACTATTTAAACCTAAGATAAAAGAATTTTTCGGTGGCTTAAATTCCAACATTAAATCAAGCGCCAATTGTAATATTTCGATATCAGAGGCACTAGTGTTGCTGCCAAAAATATCACAATTAAGTTGCCAAAATTCACGATTACGGCCTCGCTGTGGTTTTTCATTGCGCATAAAATTGGCAATCGAAAAATATTTCAGGGGCTTTGGGCTTGATGCATAAACCTTGGTAACCATACGTGTAACAGATGGCGTCATTTCTGGGCGTATCGATAATTCTCTTCCTCCTAAATCCGTAAAAGTCACCAGCTCTTTCCCGCCGATATCTTCACCCGATTTTGCTCGATATATATCTGCACTTTCAACGAGCGGGGTTAAGTATTCTTCGAAGCCGTAACGTAAACAAACTCGACGCCAGGTATCAAATATATACTTTCTTATTAAAAACTCTTCCGGAAGCCAGTCCCGGGTACCTTTTGGCTCTTGGTTGGATAATTTTTTATTCATGTTTATATTTTACTATTTCCTATTTTTTTTGGCAAATAAGAGAATAAATACAATTAATTGATTTGCCAATAAATATAATTATTTTTTAGATTTTATTTAGATTTTTTTCATCTGTTAAATAATATAATATAGCTATAAATTAACTAACATTAAAATTTATGAAAATTTTGATTATTGATGACGAAACTTCAATCGTCGAATTCCTTAAACAGGGTCTTGAGGCAAAATTATTTAGCGTTGAGACGGCTGCCGATGGCGAACGAGGAGCATTTTTAGGTCGTACGGGAAATTATGACTTAATTATTCTCGACTATGTTCTGCCAAAATTAAATGGGCCAGAAGTCTTAAAAGAGATACGCAGTGAAAAGAAACATATTCCCGTTATTATGTTAACTGTTAAATCTGAAATTCAAACAAAAGCTGAGGCTTTTAATTTAGGGGCTGACGATTACTTAACTAAACCATTCTTATTTGATGAACTATTAATGCGTATTAATGCGATTTTAAAAAGACCAATTAAATCAGAAGGTGAATTATTTAAAATTGATAATCTAACTTTTAGTACCAGAACGAAACTTATTAAACGCAACAGCAAAGAGATTTACTTAACGAGGCGTGAATTTAGCCTGCTTGAATACCTTCTTAAAAATCGCGGACAAATAGTTTCTCGCCAACAACTTCTTGAACATGTCTGGGACTATAACGCCGATCCCTTTTCAAACTCTATCGAATCACATATCGCTAGCTTGCGCCGTAAACTTAATCAAAATAAAAACCGCAACCTTATTCATACTTTTAACGGTCGCGGTTATAAATTAGCCTTGAATAAATTAGGTTAAAGAAGTTAGCTTAAAGAAATTTTCGGCCCTTCAGTTTTTCCGGTAAATACTCTTGGCCACTGTCGTCTTCTAGGGGTGTGTACTTATAGTCTTTACCATAACCAATTTCCTTCATAAATTTTGTGGGCGCGTTACGCAACCAGAGCGGAACCGGTAAATTGCCAGAACTGGCAACTTCAGCTTTGGCTTTTTCATATGCTTGATAAGCGCTAATACTTTTGGGCGACTTAGCTAAATATATTACACAATGCGCTAAATTCACGCCGCATTCCGGCAGACCTATTTTTTGACAGGCATCGTAAGTAGCCGTCGCTAACATTAGGGCGCTGTTATTAGCCAGACCAATATCTTCACTAGCAAATCTGATTAAGCGACGCGAAATATATAAAGGGTCTTCCCCGGCTTCAAGCATTCGACTTAAATAATAAACAGCGGCGTCGGCCTTACCGCCACGCATGGACTTATGGAGAGCGGAAATTATATTATAATGTTCCTCACCTTTTTTGTCATAGAGTAAATTTGGCTTACTGATTATTTCTTTAATCAAATCAACACTAAGCTTACGTTGACTTTCAATTGCGCTTTCAAGAATATTTAAAGCTTTGCGCGCATCTCCGTTTGCTAGCGTTGAAATTAAGCCACTGACTTCAGTGCTAATTTTAGTTTTTAAATCTTTGGCAGCATGATTAATGATCAGTTCTAAGTCAGCAATACTTAAAGCTTCAAGAATTATAACTTTAACACGCGAAAGTAAAGCGCCATTAACAGCAAAGCTGGGATTTTCGGTTGTCGCTCCAATTAAAGTTATGGTTCCATTTTCAACCTGAGGCAAAAGTGCGTCTTGCTGGGCCTTGTTCCAGCGATGAATTTCATCTATAAATAAAATAGTTTTTGTTCCCAGGCGCTTACTTTCTTTAGCGCGTTCAACTATTATTTTTAAATCTTTAATTCCACTTGAAGTCGCGCTAAGTTCATGAAACTCAGATTTAGTTTCTTTGGCAATTATAAAAGCCAGAGTTGTTTTTCCAGTCCCTGGCGGACCCCAAAAAACTAAGGACGGAACTTTATCATTTTTTATTGCCTGATAAAGCCAAGTCTTTTCACCAATGCTTTTATTTTGTCCAACGAATTCGTTAAGGTTTTTAGGCCGAAAATAAGTCGCTAAAGGAATATCTTTTAACATAATATCAATATTTTACACTATTTAGAGCTTAAATAGTACGTTGACTAATTATAAAAAATATGGTATAATAATATTAGATACGATTTTTAAGAATTTAAAAATAATATATAAACGAACCTTAAAAAAATAAATCATGAGCGAAAATAAAATTTGGCTTCTAATTGGACTAATCTTTTTTGCCGCGGCAGCAGTTACTTGCGCAATCATTCTCTATAAATTTCTGCGCGACCCAAAAAAGCCAGAAGAAGAAAAAATAGAAGAAGAGCCATCCGAAGAAGATAAAAAAATCCAGGCAATTCATCTTGCCCTAACAACCCCCGGCTTCTGGCCACTTTAAAAACAATTAGAAAAAAATAAAGCCCCAAAAAAATCGGGGCTTTTTTATTAGTAAAATCATTGTTTCTTTTATTTCTTTTTTTTCTTTTCTTCCATAAATAAATAATAAGAATAGAAAGACAAAACGAGCGCTATTAATGCGATGGCTATAACAAATAAAATAATTTTAAATTTTTCCGTTACTAAAACTGTCGCCGCTATTAATAAGCCGGCTAGAGGCATAATGAAACCACCTAATTTATGGGTCTTATTCCAAACAGCCTCCGAAGACAAAGTCCACGGAGTTCGTATTCCTAAAAACCAATTCATTTTTACTTTTCGAAGTAGTAATCCTAAAAAAATAAACAAGGCGCCGAGCATTAGGGCAATATAAAAACCAATATCAATCTTATTACCCAAGCTACTCAGACTAGTTAAAAGAAAAATGGCAAATAAAAAAGTGATAAGCAAATCTCTAAGTTTATGATACACGCTAGAAAAACTAGCGTACTGATCTTTTTTAGGATCAAAGTAAGGTAAAAAGTAAAAAAGAATATACATCCCCAGCAGCAAAAAAGGAATTAAAAAGGCCGCGGCGAAGGGGCTGCTGTAACCATTAACCTCGCCATTAAGACCCCAATGCGTCGCTACCTGGGCAGGAAAAACTTGGTAAAGATAGAAGGCTGCAAGAAAACTCAGAATTAGTAAACTCAGAGAAAACCATTCCGTTTTAAAGCTTATTTTAATAGGATTAGACATGAATTTATCATTAGATATTTACTATTATATCATATTTTTCGATAAAAGTCAATGTTTTAGTCAATAAAAAAGGCGTCCCTGAGGTCGCCTTAATACATTTACTTTTAAACTTCTTCAAGAATACATTTGGTTGGAGCCTCTTTAACGGCGATTAAAATGTCGTTAAGATTTTTCCAGTTAAAAAGAAGGTCATCGTCGATGCTAATGCTTAACTCTTCTTCAATGCTAAGCACTGCGTCGGCTAATCTAATTTCATTAAAACACAAATGACCTTGTTTTTCATCAGCTAGGCCGATGTCGGTTAATTTAGTTTCTGGATTTAATTTTTTTTTCAAAAAATCATCATGTAGTTGCGCCTTTATTTCGCGATAAATAAGCGCCAGTAGTTCATTGTCGTTCAATTTCATTCTTTTAGGCATCGTGCTCTTTAGTTTTTGGTTTTCAGTAAATTATTTTAAAAGATCTATTATAGGTTATTTTACTACTTTTAGATATATTTGTCAATATAACCGCATTTCACGCTTATAAAAATTTTTAGGTAGTTACTATTAAATTTAGATATTCAAATACCAAATTGCATAGTTTAAAATAGCAGCAAATGTCACCCAAACAATATAAGGAATTAATAAATAAGCAGCCGTTTTCTTAATCTGATAAAAGTAATATATATTAACAAAAATCATTGACCATAAAGATACTATTGCATAAAAAGCCAGTGATGGTTCTTTGCTGTAGAAAAAAAGAAAAGACCAATACATGTTCAAGAAAAGCTGAGAACCAAAGCTTATACAGGCCGCTCGATAATTTTTGCTATCTTTCCCCTCTTTTAGAATCAGGAAAAAAGCGACTCCCATTAGTATAAAAAGCAAAGTCCAAACCGGCGCAAATAGCCAATTCGGCGGATTAAAAGATGGCTTAATTAAAGACGGATACCAGGTCTTTAAGGCGGGAGTAGTTAGCAGTGATCCCAAGTAACCAATAATAAGCGGGATAGTCACGGAAAAAATTAAAAGCCAAAATCTCTTTATTTTTATGTTCATAGTTTTCTACTATAAATAAGTATTTTAATTTTAGCATAAAACTAAAAAAATGTTAAAAAAAGCAGCCCTAGAGTTTAGAGCTGCCTTAAGAGAGTGTTACGAAAAAAAATATATTGTTATAACCTTAATTAATCTTGTTTATTATTTTCTTAGTCAACATCGACATGTCCCTTGCCTTTGTCAAATCCTAGTTCCGTCATTATAGTATTTGCCTGCATTCTTAATTGATAAGCTTGAACATACTTAGCAAAGTTGCCACTATTTATTTTTTTAAGCATAGGGCTACTTGTGCCGACGGCTTTTACCCAGGCATTATAATCGCCTGAATTAAGAGCAGATTCTACAGCGACTTTGTGAGCAGCTCTGTTTACTCTTCGAGCATGTTTAGTAATCTTATTATCTGATTTTTTATCTTTAAATCTTTCTAATAACTTTGCATTGGTGTGGCTATTTTTATTTAAACGCCAAGCAGAACTTGAGGCATTATTAGGTGAAACCGCCGCCTCTACCTTAGAGATTCGCGCCAAACCAATTACACCAGCCGCTGCAATTACCATAATCAAACTAGAAAACAATATTTTTTTATGCTTCATAAGCTTAGTAATTACTGCTATTTTCTAGCCCCTGCCAAATAATAGTAGAAATATAAATTATTTAATAAGTAGGGCGAGATATCTAGACACCCTAATGCTTACTACGCAGAAAAAAATAAAATTATGTTCTACTGAGTACTGTCTGGAATATTTAAACGAAGAAAGAATCCTCGACCGGCGTTAAGAGGCAAAATTCTATCAGCTCTAAAAGTATGTTCTCCAGTTTCTTTACCGGTCAAACGAATTGGCTGGTAAATAATGACGACAGCGCCACCGTAAAGTTTAGAATTCTCAGTATTTACAATCCAGGCTTGATTTTCTCGATCAACCAGGATAAATTGTTCGTCGCTACTTTTATCAACGACTAAGCCAGATAAACGCCCTTCATGCGGCTGTGACCACATATCAACGTGACGATTTATCACCTGATCATAATAAGGAGTTCGGCTACCAATAATATTATCGAGTTTTTCACCACAGCCGGTCGCGTATAAAACCGTGCCTAAAATTACACTTAAAATTATTGAAGCGCCAATAATTAATATTTCCGAGTATCGATAACCTTTTTTAGTATGTTTAAGGTAATAAGAAAGAATGAAAACAAATAAGGCTAAAAAAACAATCCAAAAATAAGGCAAAGTTAAAATAAAAAATTCTAGAAAACTCTTTTTTGTCTGGTCATAAATCTCCCAGTCATTAAATTTAAATAAATAAATCATGACCGAAATCGCAGCCGCGCCGATTAGAAGAGCAATCAAACCAGCGAACCAAACAAACGAATCGGTAAGTAAAAAACGCCAACGTGGCTTTGGACTCATTTTACTGTCTTTTATTTTTGCCAATAACTTATTTTCAAAGCCGGCATTATTTTGATCCAACATATTTAAATTTTTAGATTTTGCTTTTCAAATTCAGTTTTAAATTCTCGCTTCGCTTTATTCATTAGTGACGCTACCGTCCCGAGTGGTTTTTTTAAAATATCTGAAATTTCCTGATAACTTTGCTCTTCTAAGAACTTTAACACCAGAACGTCGCGGTACTTGGGCTCAAGTTTATTTAAAACTAAATTAATTTGTTCTTGAAGGATATTATGATCAACTTGCCCCTTAATATCGATTTCCGAAGCTAAACTATTAGCTAGTTGGTCATCTAGATTTACGGCATAACCTTCTGGACGGGCCTTTAGCTTGCGATGACCACTAATAACCTGGTTGTGCGTAATTCGATAAATCCAGGAAGAAAATTTTAAATTTTTATCGAAATCGTTTAAATTTAAGTACACTTTAATAAAGACTTCTTGCAATATATCTTCGGCATCTTCATTATTAGCATTCGTTAATCTTTTTATATAGCTTGAGAGCTTGCCTTTATAGCGATCAACTAGATATACAAAACTATCCTGATTTTTCAGGCTTAATTTTACTAACTCGGCATCGGTCAGTTTTTCAATATCGTCTATAGAATAATCTAATATGTTCATGCTTACATTATAGCATTTTCGACGTCTTAATTAATAGTACGCTAAACGTGATACTTTCTTTTTTTCTATAAGTAAACAATCCTTGCCTAATAGCGGTTTCGCTGTTATAGTATTACTTTGTTTCTTATTTAAATATTTCTATGGGAAAAATCATTGTCCTTTACGGACTACCAGCGTCGGGAAAAACAACACAGGCCGAACTACTATTTAATAAATATGGTCTTTACCAATTCGGTATGGGCGATAAACTAAGAGCAGAAATTGAGTCAAAAACAGACCTAGGTGAAAAAATTAAAAATACGGTTTCTAGTGGACTACTTGTTTCCGATGAATTAATCGCCGGTGTTCTTCAAAACGTAAAACAACAAGCTCAAGAAACGGGTATTACTTTTGATGGCTTTCCGAGAATGATGCCGCAAGCCAAACTTCTAGATAAAATGCTCGCAGAAATTAATTTAAAAGTTGATTTATTTATTCTTCTTAAAATAAGTTCGGAGGAAGCGGAGAGAAGAATTGGTAAGCGCGCCGCTAGCGGTGGACGCAGTGACGACAAAGATCAAAAAGTTGTTAATAGTCGCCTTGAAGTCTTCCGACAAGAGTCTGAGCCCTTAATTGCTCATTATAAATTAGGTGGTAATTATATTGAAATTGATGGCGAAAAAAGTATTAGTGAGGTATTTACTGAAATTGAAAAAAATTTATAAATAAAAAATCTGCTTTAGTAGCAGATTTTTTTGTTAAACAATAATATTTGACCAACGATTATTATCTTATCATCGTTAAAGCCATTTTAAACTTTGTAATTGCTCTGAGCGCATGAACAACGTCAACTGGTAAAATTATTATTTCACCCTGTTTAACTATATATTTTTCATCCGCGATTTTAACTTCAACTTCGCCTTCAAGAACATAAACTAAGGCCGCAAAAGGCGCCTTATGTTCACTAAGACCTTGACCAGCATCAAAAGCAAAGACAGTAATTGTACCCGTTGTTTTTTGGATAATCTCACGACTGACTACTGAACCGGGTTGATAATCAACTAGGTCTGCAAATTTATAAACTTCTGAAGAATTGATTTTTAACATAATTTTATTGATTATAAATAAATAAATTTATTAAGTACTTAATTAAGAATTGGAAATAATAAAGTCCGGCAATTAAGAAAATTGAAGCAATCAGGGGTCTAATGATTTTTTCTACTTTTTGCATTATATTAAATATTTGCGCAACTTTTTGCATACTAAAGGCGATTAAAAAAGCAAACAACATTACTGGTAACCCCGTCCCTAGGGCAAACAAAGATGGCAGCAAAAGACCAAGCGAAGAATTAATTGCTAGCGGCACCAGCGCTCCAAAAAATAGAATTGCACTATAGGGGCAAAATGCTAAGGCTAGTATCATGCCCAGTAGTAATGATCCGATGTAACCCTTAGCGCTCAACCAAACTTTAATATTTTCTAATTTCTTATTACTTGTGCTTAGGTTTAATTTAATAACATTAAACATTATTAAACCGGCGACTACTAAAATCGGTCCTAAGGCGAAAGTTCCCCAGCCAGCAAATAGACTTGATATTGAAAAAGAAGAAACTCCAAAATAAATCAAAGCTCCAAGTAGCGTATAACTCAAAGCTCTACCCAGTGTATAAAATAAGCCATTTAATATAATATTTCTGGCGGTTTTTATCTCTTTCGATACATAGGCAACGGCCGTAATATTAGCGGCTAAAGTACAAGGACTTAGGGAACTTAATACTCCCAGTAAAAATGCAGATAAAAGCGGAATATTATAATTGTCAATTAGCATGTTAATAATATCCATAAAATTATTTTCCAAGTAGAGTATTAATTTTGTTTTCTAAATAATTTTTAAATTGATCTTCATTTCCAATTAATCTCCAAATAGTCATGTCCTGATTAATATTATCTTGATTATTTTTAATCGCATTAATATATAGAGATGGTCCGCTCGCTTGAAATTTATTGGCCAAGTCTCTATTTTCCGGTAATTCGACATTAACTTCTCTAAACTCAATTTGGCCACTCTCAAGTTCAGCGGCAAATTTTTGCTTCACTAGCTCACCCGTATATCTGCCGATAGACAAACAAGTTGAACAGCGCTGCGTGCGATGAAAATAATAAATTTGTAGTTTATCAGCGACCTGTTCGACGCTCGACATTGGGTATTCATTATTACCACTAGCTTTAACTTGCTTTATTTCTAAATTTGCCTGACCGACATTATTTAAATTTTTCGAACTAGATTTTGTCTGATTACTACAGCCGCTAAGCGTAATTGCGCTCAAAAATAAAATTAGGGAGAAAAAAATAATCTTTTTGTTAGTGTTATTCATACTTCTAGTTTTATTTAATATTTTAAAATTAATTAGCACCGCAACAAGAGCAAGTAGAGGAAGTAGTACCAATCGGGTCGCAATTCACTTTTTCATTTTTTATAATTACTTCCCTTATTTCTTCCTCTAAGTGGCTACTCCCACTTAGAATAACTTTTTCATTTACGACTAGCGCCGGGCTACTTATGACTCCTAAGCCAATAACTTTAGAAATATCATCGATGTATTCAACATCAGTTTCAATTTTTAAATCTTTAACAACTTTTTGTACTAAATTGAAAAATTTTTTACAATTCGGACAGCTCGAACCGATTACTTTTATGACCATAATTATTATGTTATTAAATAAACTTAACTAATAAAGACTTATACTGTTTCAGATTTACCTTGTTTAAAGAATAAATTATTTTTTTTCCATCGCGGCGAGAATTAAGGAGACCGAAATCCTTTAAAACTTTTAAATGATGCGAAACTAAGTTTTGCGGTAAATCTAAATACTGCCAGATATCATAAACACAGCGCTCCTGTTTTCGCAGAATACGCAAAATATTTAAACGGTTCTCTTCGGAAACGACATTTAAAAAACTAGCCGCTTGCGTTAATTTTTCTTTCTTTTGATTTAGCTTGCAACATTTCATTAAAGCCATAAATTTAGAATTACATATCAATCACTGTTGATATGATAGCGCATTCTTTTTTCGCTGTCAAATTATATAAAAAGAACATAGCAATCGCTATGTTCTTTTTTTCTGGCACGGGATGTAGGTGCCGCCCCTACGCTAGAGGTTTTGGAGACCCCCGTACTACTGTTATACTAATCCCGCAATTCTCCGGCTAACCGGAGTAATTTTATTTATTCTTTTTCACTCATCGGGTCACCACAGCAAACTAAATTACCGCCACCGTCTTGCACGAACTTTACTTCGTTACCACATTTTTTGCAAACGTAAATTTTATCTTCTCTAGTTTCCATATGTTAAAAAATTTAATGAATTAATAATTTTCGCCTTCAATCTCGAAGTATGCTTGCGGATGACTACAAGCCGGGCAGACTTTTGGCGCTTCTAGACCCTCATGAATATGGCCACAATTAGCGCATTTCCAGCGTTTCATAACCGGTTTTTTAAAGACTTCATTGTTTTCAATATTAGCGAGTAGTTTTCGATAGCGCGCTTCATGAGCTCTTTCAACCTCGGCGACCTCTTTAAATAAACGAGCAACTTCTCCGTGCCCCTCCTCAAGAGCTTCTTTCTCCATGGTCGGATACATTGTCGTATTTTCATAACTCTCGCCTTCAGCCGCGGCCAATAAATTCGCTTTAACGTCACTAATCAGTTCTAGTTGCTTTGCCCAAAGCTTAGCATGTTCTTTTTCGTTATTTGCTGTTTCCTCAAATAAAGCCGCGATTTGTTCATAACCTGCTTTACGGGCAACCGAAGCGTAATAAGTATATTTATTTCTGGCCATTGATTCGCCAGCAAAGGCAGTTTCTAAATTTTTTTGTGTTTTTGGTCCAAACATAAATTTATTGTTTTAGATTTAATTATGTAAATTTATTTTGCAGTCGCTAAATGTTTTGGATGATCTTTTTTCTCTTCATTTTTAATGCCGGCACAACCAGTCCCATCTAATTGCTTACAAAATTCTAACTCATAAATGTGAAAAATTGTAACCGCTAAGGCAACTACTAAAGGGCCAACAACAACGCCCCAAAAACCAAACAAAGAAATGCCTCCTAAAATAGAGAAGAAAACAAATATCGGGTTTATCTCCGCCTTATCCTTAATCATGTAAGCGCGAACGACGTTATCAACTAGGCCAATAGCAATAAATCCCCAGGCCATAATGAAAACGCCCTGCCAGATGTCGCCAACCATTAAATAATACAAGCCTACGGGAACATAAAAAATAGCGGCGCCCAGGTACGGTAAAAGTGACAATATTGAAACTAAAATAAAAGCTAGAAATACTGGAAAACCAATCAGAGCGAAACCGAGAGCACCAACAACTCCCTGAACTAAAGCCGCGACAAAAGTAGAAACTAAAGTTGTATAACTAACGACACTAAATTTTTTAAAAATTTCCTGATCGTATTCATTTGGCAGCGGTGAGAGATACATTAAACGCTTGAGCATTTTCTTACCATCAATGAAAAAGAAAAACATTGTCAGAATAATCATTAACAAAGAAAAGATGAAACTCGTTGTTCCCTTAACTATTCCCGTCGCACCCGACAGCAGCCAAGAACTTGATTGTTTAAAGGCAGAAAGAACCGTGTCTTGAAATGCCTTATCTTCGTAGTTAAAATTACCTAATTTTAAATAGCGTAGTGGTGTCTTTGAAAATACATCGTTTGCAAAAACGTCATTTAAAGTATGGTTGTTAAAGAAAATAGTCGCTTCATCATAAGTCGCGACTGATTTTTGAGCGCCATAAATAACTAATTGAACAGCCGGAAGGATAATTAACGCGATTAAAAGTAGACACATTAAAAGAGCGGCTAAGTTCTGCCGACCTTTTAAAAACTTTGTCAGAGCGATAAACGGTTTATAAAAAATAGTAGCCAGAATGGCCGCCATTAATATTTCCGTTAAAAAGGGCCTAAACACCAAGTAGCAACCGACGATTACTAGGAAGACTAGAATCAGTAAGAAAGGCTTGGTTAAACTTTTAGGCATAAAATATTATTTAGTTTCTTTATGTAAAGTATGGGCTTTGCATTTATTGCAATACTTTTTCATTTCTAAACGCTCTTTTAAGAGTTTTTTATTTTTATGAGAATGATAATTTGTAGTTTTACAAACGGTGCATTCTAGTTTCATCATGTTGTCTTGGGACATAGTTTTCAAAAAAATTAATAATACATTTAATATATATCAACAATATATAAAAACAGGCTAAATGTCAACTGATTTTTTGCCTAAATAAGCTTATTTCTGACTTAATTTGGCTTATTTTTGGCAATTCGGGCAATAATGAGTGCCGCGACCAGCTAATTTAACTTTCAGAATTGGTTGACCACAAACAAGACAACTCATCTTTCCGCGGCCGTAAACCTTCAGAAATTTTGAATAGTTCCCTTTTTTCCCTTTTGAGTCAACATAATTATTGAAGGTTGTTCCGCGATTTAAAATTGCTTTTTTAATTATTTTATTTGCCTC
>JBBRSQ010000002.1:0-52830 GCA_038245255.1 Patescibacteria group bacterium
GTAATAATGATGATGGCCATGACTGCCGACGGAAAAATTGCTCGAGATAAATTGCAATTTACCGATTGGACTAGCCCTGAGGATAAAAAATTATTTGTCGAAATTTCAAAAGCTTGCGGAGTAGTTGTAATGGGAGAGAATACATTTAAGACTTTCCCCTCACCTCTTAAAAATCGTCTTAACGTCGTTTTTTCGGAAAATGAAAATAATGAATTAATTGACGGAGTTAAATGGGTTAAAGGCCAGCCAGAAAAAGTATTAGCGGATTTAGAACAAATGGGCTATAAGTCAGTTCTCTTGGGCGGAGGCTCTTTCCTAAATTCCCTATTTTTAGAAAATAAATTAATTAACGAAATAATTCTGACAGTTGAACCTAAAATATTCGGTTCCGGTTTATCATTATTTAATAGAAATTTGGATGCCGATTTAAAATTATTAGACTTTAAAAAACTTAATGAAAATGCTTTAATGTTGCACTATCAAGTTATTTATTAGTATGAAAAAAATAATACTCGGCCTAGTTGGCGAAGTCGCCAGCGGTAAAGATGTAACAAAAAAATATTTGGAAGAAAACTACGGTTCAAGTTGTCACCGCTTTTCGACTATTCTTCGAGACATTCTCGGGCGACTTTATTTACCAATCGTCAGAGAAAACTTACAAGATCTCTCGACAATGCTACGAGCACGTTTCCGCGAAGATATATTTGCAAAAATAATAGCTGAAGATGTAAAAAATGACGCTCATGAAATTATTGTTGTTGATGGCATTCGTCGCGAAGCAGATATAAAGTATTTAAAGAATTTAGAAGGTTTTACTTTATTTAGTATTGAAGTCGAAGCAAAAACCCGCTTTGAGCGTTTAATTAAACGCCAGGAAAACGCTGATGATGCTTCGAAAACTTATGAGCAATTCTTAGCCGACGGCCAAAAAGAAGCGGAAATAAATATCGCCAGCGTAATGTCGACGGCTAATTATAAGTTAGACAATAACGGTAAACTTGAAAATTTATATTTGCAGATTGAAAAAATAATTATCGAATTAGAAAAAAAGTATGAATAACTATCCCGGAAAATTAATAGTCTTCTATGGAATAAATAATCTTGGTAAAAGTACCCAGGCTAAGTTATTGGTGGAACGCTTAAAAAATAATGGCTATCAAGCTGAATATGTAAAATATGCTATTTATTCTCTCGCTCCTTCTGGCGTAATTTTAAATGATTATTTACGCTCCGGTAATCCCTATAATTTAAGCCCACGCGAGGCCCAGACAATTCAGGCTTTAAATCGAACTCAATATCAAAACGAATTAATTGGCAAATTAAAAGCCGGGATAAACGTTGTGGCCGAGGATTATAAAGGCACGGGAATTGCCTGGGGCTTAGGTGCTGGCGTTGAAGAAGCTTATTTAAAAGAAATAAATTCACACTTAATTGACGAAGACTTGGTTTTTCTTTTTGATGGGGAGCGCTTTCGTCAAGCGATTGAAAATAATCATAAACATGAAAACGATGAAGAATTGACAACAAAAGTACGCTGGGCACATTTAAAACTACGCGAAGAATATGGCTGGTGGAAAATTAATGCTAACTTAGCGATTGAAGAAATACACGAAGAAATTTGGGAAACTGTTCGCGATTTACTCGAAGGGCCAAAAATAATAATTAAACCTAGAGAAATTTATAATTACTCCGGCTTTCAAGCGATCGGTGATATTATTACTGATAACCGCCAAACCGATATCACGGCTGAAAACTCTATTTTTGAAAAACAAGCCGTCCCTCCCGTTTTAAATTCAGTTACTGAGCCTGAAAGCGTAAAAAATAAATCTATCGAGGCTTCCTTAGCTCCCCAAAAAAATATTCTCCGCCTTGAAAAAATGAGTGCTTCGGCTAAAATACCACAAAAGGCTCATAGTGGGGACGCTGGTTATGATTTATATGCAAACGATTATTATTCAATTTCCCCTTACGGACAGGCCCTAGTAGCAACGGGAATAAAAATGGCAATCCCTGAAAATTACGTTGGTTTAATTTGGGACAAAAGTGGCATTGCCTTTGAAGGCATAAAAACAATGGGCGGCGTAATCGACTCCAATTACCGCGGTGAAATTAAAGTTATTATTAAAAATTTAAGTGAAGAAATATTTAACATTGTACCTGGTCAAAAAATTGCCCAGATTCTAATTCAAGCGATTACAGATTTAACAATTAGCGAAGAAACAATAAGCGAACAAACCGAGCGATCAGCCGATGGCTTCGGTAGTTCCGGTAAATTTTAAATCTATGAAATACGATGTAATTATCGGCTTGGAAATCCACGCCGAACTCAAAACAAAGAGTAAAATGTTTTGTTCTTGCGATAATAATTCAACGGACAAGGCGCCAAACACGACTGTTTGTCCGATTTGTCTTGGTCATCCCGGCACTCTTCCCGTTCCTAATCGTGAAGCCATTAACTTTACTATAAAAACCGGCCTCGCTCTACATTCAAAAATAAATCGCATTTCTAAATTTGATCGTAAAAATTATTTTTATCCAGACCTACCTAAAGGATACCAAATTTCTCAATTTGATTTACCGCTATGTTTTGGCGGCTATTTAGAAATAGGAGATTCCAAAATTGAAATTACCCGCATTCACCTCGAAGAGGACACCGGAAAATCTGCGCATTTTAAAGACAAGGACTACACACTCCTTGATTTTAATCGCGCCGGGACACCTTTAATGGAGCTTGTAACTGAACCGGTCATTAAAGACGCTCTTGAGGCGAAAAAATTCTGTCAGGCCTATCAGCAAATCTTGAGATATTTACGTATCAGTAATGCCGATATGGAAAAAGGAGAAATGCGCTGCGAAGCTAATATTAGCCTTCAAGAAAAAGGCAAATGGGAGTATAAAGATGGTTTAATAAAACCATTAAAAAAGTATAAATTAAATAACAAAGTTGAAGTTAAAAATATAAATTCTTTTCGCGCGGTTGAAAAAGCGATTAACTTTGAAATTGAAAGACAGTCAGCAAGTCTAGATAATAAAGAAGAACTTTCCGCCGAAACTCGAGGCTGGGACGAAAATAAAGCAAAAACAATTAGCCAACGAGTAAAAGAGTCTTCGGCTGATTATCGTTATTTCCCCGAACCAGATATTCCACCATTAAGTATAGACGAAGAGTGGCTAGAAAAACTTCAAGCTGAGCTGCCAGAAATGCCTCGTGCAAAGAAAGAACGTTTTATGCACGAATATAATTTAGCAAACGACATTACTGAAATTTTAATCAGTGATAAAGCTCTGGCTGATTGGACGGAGAATGTTATTTCTGAACTTGATGCTTGGATCGAAGCTAACGGCGACATTCAGGAGCGTCAAGAAAAAAGATTAGCTAAAACCGCGGGCAACTGGATAACCAGTGAGCTTTTAAGATATTTAAACGCTGATAATAAAAGAATTACTGATTTAAAATTAACAGCGGAAAACTTCGCTGAATTAATCGCTCTTATTTATCAGGAGAAAATAAATTCCTCCGCTGGTCAAAGAATTCTTGAAGAAATGTATAAAAATGGCGGTGACCCGACAGATATTATGAGAGATATGGGTTTAGAACAAATGGATAATACCGAAGAACTTAGCTTAGCGGTTAATAAAGTTATTTTAGCTAACCCCGCTCAAGCCAAAGACTATCGCGCCGGTAAGACTAATCTTTTACAATTCTTCGTCGGGCAAGTTATGGCCGAAACACGAGGTAAGGCAAACCCAAAAATTGTCGCCGAGCTTTTAACAAAACTCCTTAAGTAAATTTTTAATTAAATTTTTAAAAAGAACTATAATATAGTTCTTTTTATTTAACATCAAATTTGTTTGCTCTAAGTATATCTCTTGCGCCCTTAATATCTTCCACCCAATTTATTTTCTGCCCTTGCTTTTCCCAACGCTTAAACCAAGTTTTTTGGCGCTTAGCAAATCGCCAAAGAGCCGTTTTAAGTTTTACAATCATTTCCTCGTACTCTAAAAGTTCTTGTAAATATTGACTAACGAATTTATATTCTAAGCCAAAACTTACTAAACGCTCAAAACTTACGCCATCTGCGCGCAAGCTCTCAACTTCAGCGACTAAACCTTCTTTTAAACGATCGTCGAGCCGTTTATTAATTCTATCTTTCAAAATCTCCTCCGAACAAGTAATACCAATTACAAAAAAATCATACGCCGAAACCGGCTTTTTTATTTTTTCTTTCTTCCCTTCTTGAAGAATCTCTAGATATCGAATTAAACGCCGAGAATTATTTTTATCTGAGTTATTTAGACGCTCAGCAAATTCTGGTTTTAAACTTTCTAATTTCTGAAACAATTCGACACGACTAAATTTTTCAAGTTCGTTGCGATATGCTAAATTCGGTTTAACACTCGAAAGTTTATAATTATCGACAATAGCTTGTAAGTATAAGCCAGACCCACCAACAATAATCGGCAGCTTTCCGCGTCCCTCAATCTCCGCAATCGCTTTAAAAGCTAATTTTTGATATTTAGCCAAATCGAATTTCTGCTTCGGACTGACGACGTCGATTAAGTGATGTTTGATTTTTTTTCCCTTAATTCTATACTCATTTAAATCTTTCCCAGTGCCGATATCCATGCCTTTATAGACTTGGCGGCTATCAGCACTAATAATCTCTCCGCCGAGCTCAGAGGCTAATTTTACGCCAATAGCGGTCTTTCCAGCCGAAGTGGTACCCAAAATTACCAATATTTTTGGCTTTACAGTTATAAGCATTTTGGTTGTCTTCGGCCTGGGCATAAATATCGATATTATTTTTGCAAATCACCTTCAAGTGCAAACGGTAAAACTTCAGAAATTTTCACTTTAGCGAAAGTGCCAATTAATTTTTCACTTGCTTTTTTAAGGGGTCGCGCTAAGACTGTTTGATACGTCGTCATTTTCCCATAATATTTTCCCCGCTTATTTATACCCTCAATTAAAATTTTAATCTCTCGTCCAATATATTTTTGATTATTAGCTAGGGCTGTTTTTTTTAAAATAACATCCAAAACCTCTTCGCGTCTTTTTTTCTCCTCTGGCTTAACATTATCTTTCATTTTCGCCGACACCGTGCCTGGGCGCGGACTATATTTTGAAATATAAGCTAAATCATATTTCATTTTTTGAAACAATTTAACTGTGTTTTCAAATTGTTTCTTTGTTTCTGATGGAAAACCAACAATTACATCAGTTGTAATAGCAATTCCCGGCTTAGCCTTACGAACTTTATTAATTAAATCTTCATAATGTTTAACTGTATACTTCCGGTTCATAATTTCTAAAATTTTGTCATCACCCGATTGGACGGCTAAATGCAAATGAGCGCATATTTTTTCAGATTCGCCAATTACTTTAATTAAGGCGTCACTCATATCTTTAGGATGGCTAGACGAAAATCTTAGCCAGAAATCTCCCGGGATATTAGCCACCTCCTCAAGCAGTTTAGAAAAATCATATTTGCCATCGTGATAGGAATTTACATTTTGGGCTATTAACATTATTTCTTTATAGCCCTTTTTGACCAAGTCTTTAACTTCGCGTAGAATTTCTTTGGCTGGTCGGTAAACTTCTCGTCCGCGCGCATAAGGAACAACACAATAAGCACAAAAATTATTACAACCATTACCAATCGGAACATAAGCACTAAACAGCTTTGTATGTTTTGGTAAAATATCTAGGTATTTTTCTCCCTGCTTAAGTCTAACTTCATCAAGACTAAATTCGGGGATTAGTTCTTTCCCGGCCAGAAGCTTTGGTAGTTGAATCATCTCATTAATGGGCAAAAAAATATCGACTTTTTCTTTCAAACGTTTTTTAACATCAGCGCGCTTACTTAAACAACCTGTTAAAACTATTTTGGCGCTAGGATTATTTTTATGAATTGTGTTAACTAAACCATAGGCTCTGTCTTCGGCCATTTGCCTTATGCCACAAGTATTAACTATTACCACGCCCGCTTTTTTAATATCGCTTGAAAGATGATATTCATTATCCTCTAAAAAGGCCGCCAGACGCTCACTATCAACAACATTCATCTGACAGCCAATTGTTAGTATATGATAACTTTTATTATTTTTTACTATTTGTTTTAATTTCAACATTTTCTTTTGTACTTAGTTTATATAAACCAAATTTTGCATTTACTTTTTTAACTAATTTCATTTCTAAATTATAATCAACAAACTTCCGTTCGTTTAAGTAGGCCACGTCCTTATCGTTCAAATAAAAGTTATAATAATAAACGGGATAATAATTAACGAGATTTCGAACCGCTTTTAGTATTTCGCCATTTGGTAGTTTGCCCATAATTATACGCCTTTCGGGGAAAAAGAATTTATCATAGTATTGAGTAATGATAATACTCTGCGGCTCAGTCAGTGCAAACACTTTCTCCGTATTAGTTTTCTCCGCTAAGTTATTGTAGTAAAGATAAGCGAGCCCTTCTTCAGAACCAAAAAGCACAAAGGTAACTCCGATTGAAGCAATCACTAAAACAGCTACCGCCTGCAAGCCAGCGGCTAGGATTTTACGGATTCGAGCTGGCGTCTTCTCACTAATTAAAAATAAGGCACGCGAAACGCGTATAATAGCCAAAGAAACCAGGGGTAAAAGCAATAAATAAATCGGCAGCCAATATCTCGTATAGGAATTACCAATCGTAAAATGAGTCGGATCAGGATTATCATTAAACTTCCAACTGCCATAATAAAAAACTAAAATAATTCCCAAAACTCCCCAAACCAAAATATAAACTAAATATTTTTTTTGAAATTTTTTAATATTTTGAACTAAAAGCAATAATAAACCCAGGGCGCCTAAATAAACTAAAACTGGAAACATTATTAAAACATATTGACGGAACATGTTTATTGATTGCTCGCCGTTAAAACCAAAATAAAAAATATTATGAGTCAAAGTTTGAAAATAGTTTCGATAAGTATCAAGTTGACCAAGAACTCCCGATTTTACAACGGCGTCGCCCGCCACGCCTAACTCCTCAAGGGAACGATTCATTTCATTATAACCTCCTCGAAAAGGATTCTGATACAAAATCGTATTCCAATAAGCAACTGGTAGAAGAGCTAAAAATATTCCGGCCAAAAATATAACTAATTTAATGACCCCCAAACGTCGCGCATAAAAAATCCAAATTATGGCAAAAATTGGAGCTAGCCAGATAATTTCTGATGTTCGAGTAATAATTGCCATGCCCGCAAATACGCCCGCAATAAAAGCCGCACTTATTTCCAGAGTTCTTTTTAAGTTAAACTTAATTGAAAAAAAATTATTCCGAAAACGCTCCCAAAGCTTAAATTTATTTTTTTCTCCCAGTGCCAGAGAGAATAAATATGAACTTATTATTAAAAAAACAATAAATAAAACATTATGAAACATGCTCCTTACCGTATAGTATATGTAAACTGGAAAAGTTGCTAAAAGAAAGGCAGAAATAAGCCCGAGACGTTGATTTTTAAAGATTCTACTTACCCATAAATAAAAAAATATAATTCCTAGCACCGCAAAAAATGGTGTTAAAAAGGGTATTACCCAAATTCCGAGCCATGATCCGATTGTGCCGTAAGTAAGAATCATTCCCAAAAAACTTACTGGTTTGACCCAGCCGGAATCACTTCGCAAACTTCGTGGCATAACCAAATTATCACCAATCACAGCTGCCGGATCAAAATAGGCTAATTCACCCACCTCACTATAGCGTTTGCTAAAAAAATAATTCGCTGTTTCATCAGGTGAAGTCCATTTAGTGTAATCCTTATCTTGTGTTAAAAGATTAAAACTGGCAGTTGCTATAAAGAAAATAAGCGCCAATAAAGTGACGATTAAGAGATTTGATAATTTTAGCCATTTAATTTTCATCATTTAAATGTTACCTAAAATTGCCAATTTTAGCAAGAATTTGCTATCATTAAGATAATATGAAAATAAGCCGAAAACTAGACAAAATAAGCCATAATATCGCCGATTATCTACTTTTAGGGCTATCACTAATAACTGTCTTCGGGGCGGTAATTTACTATTTCTATGCTCTGAACTTAGGCTCAATTATTATTACTTTAGGGCTTTCAAGCCTTGTTTTTTGGCTTTTACATAATCATCTTTTTAAGGGTAGCCCCAGTCTAGAAATCTCTATTAATATTATTGAAAAAAAATCTCAGAAACATTACCTAAAATACTGGCCTTATTTACTCTATTTTCTCGTTTACATTATTAACATTTATTTTCTCTACTCAAGTCGAAGCGATAAAGCTCTAATATCACCCTGGCAAGTAGTAAATTCTAATTTCTTTGTCACGTACACAATCTCTTCTCTGATATTAATTTTTATTCTTCTTAGAAGCCATTTTTCAGCCAGCACTAAATTAATTAGTCTATCAGCTCATTATTTTTTAAGTTTTAGTGTCGCTGCCATAGTTTATAAAATTGCTTACGGCTATGATCCCTTTATTCATCAAGCAACCATGGAGCTAATTGATAAATATGGCCTGGTAACGCCAAAACCACTTTATTATCTAGGTGAATATAGTCTAATTATTATCCTTCATAAAATAAGTGGCTTATCAATTTATTTTCTAAACAAATTTTTAGTCCCAATACTAGCCGCTATTTATTTACCATATGCGAGTTATCGACTAGCTAGATTTAACGGTGCGAGCGCGAGTCGCTGGTTAGTTCCCTTATTTTTATTGACTCTTACTTTTTCACCTTTTATTTTAACAACTCCGCAAAACTTGAGTTATCTTTTCCTAATTTTAACAATAAGTTTCGGCTTAACAAAAACAAAGCCACTTTGGTCTTTAATACTCGCCAGCGCAACCTTGGCCATACATCCTTTAACTGGAATTCCGGCTATCTGTTGGTGGCTTTTAATATTTTTAAATAAAAACTCAGGATTTTTAAAAAAAAGAAGTCAAAAATATTTACGCACTCTTATATTCATATTTAGCGCCTTAAGCTTACCAATAGCATTATTTATTTCCGGCGGAAATGATTTAAAAAAAATCTCCTGGAACTTATACTATATTATTGAGCCTTTACAAAATCTTTTTTCTAAACTAAATACTGCCGGACAAGAAAATTGGCTTCTAAATATCGTTTATTTCTTCGATTATAATTACAATTTTTGGTTAATTGTGATTTTAGTTTTTAGTTTAATATTATTCTATCGCAGTCGCCACCGTAAAAACTTGCAAAGTTTAATTTTTATTAATATTGCGCTTTTGTTTGCTTTCTTAATTTCGAGTCAAATTATCTTTGTTGATTTAATAAACTATGAACAAAACAATTTTTCCGAGCGCTTACTGGTTATAATCCTTATTTTCTTTTTACCAATAATTCTTTTTGGCGTACAAAAATTTATCGATTTAATTCTGACGCAAAATAGACTCACTAAAATAATTTGGCTTTGCCTCGGCCTAACACTTTTAACAAGTAGCCTCTATATTTCTTATCCGCGCTTTGACAGATATTTTAACTCTCGCGGTTACAGCACTTCAATTAATGATCTAAAAGCTGTTAATGAAATAGCCGCTAATTCTAAAACTTCATATATTGTTTTAGCCAATCAGCAAGTCAGCGCCGCCGCCCTGATTGAACTTGGATTCAATAATTATTATCAAACAAGCCAGGGCCCAATTTATTTTTATCCGATTCCAACCGGCGGAACGCTTTATCAATTTTATCTTGATATGGTATACAAAAACCCCAGTAGGGAGACAATGGCGAGCGCCAGAGCCTTAGCTGGGGTTAATGAATCCTATCTAATTGTTAACAAATATTGGTTTCAAAGCGACAGAGTTATAAATGCGGCGAAAGTAAGCGCCAACTCCTGGACGTCGATTAATAATGAGGTCTTCATTTTTAAATATTTACCTTAACGACTTTCTTTATAATCCCAGATTGGACCGACCGAAATTACTTTATCATCTCCGTCTTGATGAATTAAAACCATTAGCTTTAGCGTGCCAATATCCTCCTTGAGGATATTTTTTGTTCCTGGTATTTTAAGGCTTAGACTTTTTTGAGTCGCTAGTGGATCTTCAATAGTTAATTGTTTAGCAAAGTTACTAATTATTTCGTTATCTTCTGGACCTAGTTTTTGACCCGCTAATTCTTTTATAATTACAGCGCGCAAAGAGCTTAGATTATCATTTAACGACTGCAATGAATTTGCAACCGAAACAACTTCTTGATTAATTTGTAAGGCGGCAAACATTCTCTGCATCATTGAGTTAGCAGCCAGAAGTTCATTAATTAAATTTAAATTAGGCTCGACATAGGAGTTATCATTGAAGCGCGAAAAATTATTAAAGCCTTGCCCTTTAAACAGTTGATTGACAGTAAATTTATCTAGCGGTAGCTGCACATTTACCCAAGCGCTAAGAGCTGAAGTCAAGGTTCGATTATGCCAGGTAGGGGTTTGACTATAAAGCGGAAGGGCTGACTTGTTCATATTTAAATAGGCAGATAGCGAAGTCATTGTTGACCAATAATTACTAGTATGCCAAACAGAATCAGTGCTCAGTTTATCTTTCAAATTTTTAGACGCTTTATCATAATTCAAATAAAATGAATTCTCCGCAAAATAATCATTATTTGTAATCGGCGATACCAGGTTAATTACATCCGAAGCAATGTCGCTACAGCGTCGATTTTTTCCTTGAATTGAACAGGCAGTTATATTATTTTTTTGCGTACTTGTCCCTAAGTAGGTATCAACCTCGGGATAAATCAAGTGACTGAAGATATAATCATTTGGCAAATACGTTTCAACTAATACTTTAAAGCCTAAGCGATAATTAGTGTTCGAATCTTTCTTATCAATCGCTCCTAAAAAAGGAGAAAATTCCAGCGCGTTTAGTTTAGCCTGAAGCTTTTTTAAATTATTTTGTGCCTCGGGATTTTTATCATCAAATAATTCATCTATTTTGTAATTTTCACCAAAGATAGCTTTAAGGGTATCACGATAATGAACATAATCTAAATCCTCACGCAAGGGATTAAAATATGACATGACTTTATAAATTCTTGCCCATTTATTTTTCAAATCAGGAGACTCAGAAAAATCAGCGGCAATAAAACTTGAGGCAATCATGGCCAAGCGCCAATCTTCTTTATCGAGTAAACAATTAGGACAATTCTTATCTCGATAATTCAAAGGAAAAACAGAATTGAGCCATTTATTTGTTAAGTAGAAATTATTTAAACGGGCATTGCTTTTATAATCACGAGGAACTATAAAATCGGCGTAATCTCGCTGATAAAGCATGACCGGGGACTTTGTTTTTTCTTTTGCTTCGCGAATTAATTTAACTTCACGTAAAACATCATCTCGCAAATATGGAGGCGTAACAAAATAAAAACGTTCAGTCTCAGTGGTTACAAATTTATTTTTATCGTCTAAAGTTCCTTTAGGAGCGATTTGATCTTCGGCCGGTTTTAAGAGTTCGAGCGCCACGGCAAAATATGCGACCTCCAGGCGCTCCCCTTCCAGAACTGAATCATTAACATTTCCAATTGTCGCCAGACGCGTTTCATAACGATTTTTAGCCGAATTATAAAGGTCTTTATTAATACTCCAAAGATTATCGTAAAATATATTTTCCTCAATATCTTTATAAACTTTTTTTAATATTGTTTGATAATAATAAAAAGTAAAATCAGATGTAATTAAAAAAGGTATTTGCTTTTGTTCTAAGCTTGTATAAATCGAATAAAAATTTGAAGCTTCTTTAGCCCAGGGATTGTCAATTACTGAAAATCCGTTTGTATTTAAATCATTCAGCGCGGGGTCAATATTTAATTTCCTTGATAAATCATAATAATTTAAAATATCTATTTTTGAATTTAAAGGCAATTTATAATCAGTAAATTTGCTCTCAAAGCTATTATCAGGATTCTTATAAAAATCAGCGAACGATAAATATTCAACGGCTAAATTTGAAAACGTCGAAGTCGCGGTCGTGCTTGAAGCATTAGCCGGCATGTCTAAGTTAGGCAAGGTATTGGTTGATGTCGACTGTTCTTCGGTAATTACAGGCACTTCAATAATTTCTGCTTTTTTTGAAGCCATTTTTTTGACCGCAAACCAAACTATAAGTGACAATAATAACAAAACTAATACCAAAGCTCCTACTAAAAGAATCTTTTTTAGTTTAAAATTTCCTTTTGGTTCATTACTTATGCCAGTCGGGCTAGAATCTGTAGATATAATGGTCGTTTGATCGCCAAACATATTGTTACGGGCTTACTCGTAAAACGAGTTGCTCTTACTTTAAATATTTATACTTATTATCTAAATGTTCTTGATAAGTTCGTGCATAAATTACCTCAGCTTTTCCTTTTGGACTTAAGAAATAATTATAATCGGTTTTAATGGGGTAAATTGCAGCTTCAATCGCTAGGATGCCGGGGTTACAAATCGGTCCTGGCGGCAAACCACGATATTTATAAGTATTGTATAAAGAATTTATATCTAACTCGGCTCCGCTGTGAGCTGGTTTTGTATCTCCATAGATATAAGAGAGGGTTGCGTCTGACTCTAAGCCTTGACCATAACTCAAGCGATTCAAGAATATTCCCGCAATAATTCTTGCATCCCGATTATCGCCAGTTTGATAATTCATTGGCGCCTCTTTCTCAACTATTGAAGCGAGAGTTATAATTTCATAAATTGTTTTTCCTTGGGATTTAATATCAGCCCGCATTTTTTCAGTTAGTTTTTTATCAAAATTTGATAACATTTTATCAATTATTTCAGTTACGCTTGAACTCGCATAAACACGATAAGTATCAGGAAATAAATAACCTTCTAAACCAAAGTAACTCGGTTTATCCGCCAGAAAACTATATTTAAGAGAGAAATCCTTCATAGCCGGCAAGTCTTCATGACTTCGATAATCAGTTTGCGACAAACCGACCTCGTCCATAAATTCAGTTGCCGATAATCCAGTTTGGCGCTCAACATAAATACTAATATCTTTGTCTGTCCAGCCTTCGAGAATTTGCAAAGTCTTTTCCGGAGCCTTAACTATAAGTGGTGCCGGTTTTTGATTGGTAATTATATTTATTAAAGTAGAAATAAAAGCCGGGTACTTATCTTCATTCGCAATTAGCGCCCGATAGGCGACTCGAATATAAAATATTCCAATAACTAAACTCGTTACGAGCAAAATACTAGCAGAAATTAGTAGGTACTTGGAAATTCTTCTAATTAGCATAATTATTTTTTATTCATTCCCGACTTTTTCAAGGAGGATGCTTTTTTTATCAATTCCGAGCTCGCCCGAATCTTCTTTCCTAGACCGTCAACTAATTTAATATTTAATTTTTGACAAATAGCAAACTCGGGAACATTAATAATATTATGACGATCCCCACCGTTAGCAAAAATATTTGGTCTTATTTTAGCCAGAGACTTAATGACGGGAATTTCGCCACTGGGCAGTTTATAATCATCAATCGCTAACACAACTCTATCAACATCACGGAGAGCTTTGATAATTTCCATCCGATCGCTTTCCGACATAAATGGAACTCTACCTTTTAAAGCAACTTGCTTATCATTGTTAACAATAACGATTAGCTTGTCTCCAAGTTTTTTTGCTTTTTTAATCATCTCTAGATGGCCGACGTGAAGGGGGTTAAAATAACCCGAAACCGCGACAATGATTGGTTTTTTTACTTGAGATTTTAAAGTTTTTGAGGCTTTATTTTTCTGAAAAATTTTTGGAGACATATTTCAAATATAATTTATAGATATGATTATTATAGCAAAAAAAATGACGAATTTGAAGCATAAACACTTAGTGTTTATTTATTCCTTAAACTGAGCTAAAATATAGCTATAAATATACATATATGACATTTAATGAATACCAAGCTCAGGCGCGAGAAACGGCTAAATTCCCGGAAAAAGAGAATGCTTTTATTTATACTGCTCTTGGCCTAATGGGCGAAGCTGGAGAAGTTGCTGAAAAAATTAAAAAGATTTGGCGGGACAAAAATAAACAGATAAATGACTTCGATAAAGAGGAGATAAAAAAAGAAATGGGTGACGTCTTGTGGTATTTATCGCAATTAAGCGCGGAAATTGGCGTTGACTTTGATGACGTCGCCACAACTAATTTAAAAAAGACCCATTCTCGTTTAGAACGTAAAGTGATAAACGGATCGGGTGATAATCGTTAATTTATGACAATTTTACATGCAATACTCTTAGGAATAATTGAGGGTTTAACTGAGTTTTTACCAATATCTTCAACCGCTCACTTAATTATTGCTGCGGAGTGGTTAAAGATACCGAGTACAGAATTCTTAAAGACTTTTGAAATTTCTATTCAACTAGGCGCTATTTTAGCAATTGTAATATTATATTGGAAAAAGATTTGGTCAAGTTGGAACTTAATTTTAAAGATTGCTGTTGCTTTCATTCCTACAGCCATAATTGGCTTAATTTTCTATAAAATAGTTAAACAGTACCTGATGAATAATAACTATTTAATCGCAGCTGCTCTATTAGTCGGTGGTATTATTCTAATACTATTTGAAAAATATTTTTCGCATGATAAAAGTGGTAAAGAGCTCACGAGCGAGGCCGCTAAAGGAATAGACAATAATACTATAAGCTACAAACAGGCCGCCATTATAGGCGTTTTCCAGTCCCTAGCTATTGTTCCTGGAGTTTCGCGCGCCGCCGCTACTATTATTGGCGGTCTCAGCCTCGGAATTAAAAGAAAAACAATCGTTGAATTTTCTTTTCTTTTAGCTATTCCGACTATGCTCGCAGCCACTGGCTTAGATTTATTAAAAAGTAGAACTATTATCATGTCTCTGAGTACCAACGATCTTTTGGTTTGGCTAGTTGGTTTTGTCCTTTCGTTTATCACCGCTGTAATTGGCGTTAAATTCTTCATTAAGTATATTCAAAATAATAACTTCTCTGCTTTTGGCTGGTATAGAATCGTTCTGGCAATTATTATTTTTGCCTGGTTATTCATTTAAAAAATATGAAAAAATAAAATATTATTAAATATAAAAGACCCGTTACTACAGCGGGTCTTTTTAAAAATACCCGCAGAAACGGGTATTAAAATTTAATTACTAGTGTTTTCAAAATTAGGACTTAAGAAAGTTTTAACTGCAACCTTCTCTTCAAATTTAGAAGCGACTTCTTGAGCTACTCCTTCCCAAATCAACCTATCACTATCATTGTCAGCTGAAACTATAATATAAAAAGGATTTTGACTTGAAAACCGATCACCATAACCATGATGGCCCAGGGCAATTCCAATTAAAGTTTCAAGCTCACTCTTCATATAAGACTCATTTAGACCTACGCCCGCACCCGAACAAACGAAATGTGGCGGAAAAGATTCAAGATTAGTTGAATTAAACTTGCCGGTTTGATCAAGCACAATCGCGACTTCGTTATGATACTCATTTGCCATCTCTTCCATTTCTAAAAAGACATGAGTCGCACCGAGCCTTTTCGCTAATTGCTGTCCACGCAATGTCCCATAATCATCTGAATTTACAACTCCTTCCGGAATTTCTTCCGAATTTAAAGAACTATATTTTTTTGCAGCCGCCCCGCAATCGCGATGCGTAGTTACAACTTTTACCTTACCTTTTAAGTTCTCGACCAAGCCATCAAGCTCTTGCTCGGATAATAAAAGTCCACTACCAGCTATCCCTAACTTATTGCCCATAAGCACGCGACCATCGGAACAATCAAGTGTATCAAGCTCTTGAGAAAAAGCCTCTTTAAATCCTGAAAAAGAATCCATTATTTTTTGCAGATCTTCATTGGCTAGCAATCGGCCAACTACTTCATTTTTACGGGAAGCTTCCCAGCCCTCGTTAATTACTTGAGCTTTTAACTCGACTAAATTTGGATTTTCCATGTTTCGCATATTTATTTACAATCAGTTATTTATTACTATCAACATTTCTTAGCTTACGCCACCTATTAACTGCATGCAAGCGCGCTAGTTCTTTTTCTATTTGCGCCGACACACTAGCAAAATCAATTTCATCAGCCGATTTAGCACTATTCTTTAGTTCTTCAGCGCGTAAATGGGCCTCCTTAACTTTTTCTTCGTCGAGCTCTTCGGCTCTTTCCGCTGAATCCGCTAAAATAACAATCTTATCCTTTAAAACTTCAATAAAACCGCCAGAAACAGACATAACCTCAATAACGCTATCAATTCTTTTAACTTCAATCACGCCTGGTTGCAAAATTGAAACCAAGGGTATGTGATCCGGTAAAATTGTAATTTCACCGCTCGTTGTCGGCACCGTTACTTGCAGCGCGTCTTGCTTTAAGACCACTCTTTCTGGAGTAACAATTTCAAATTTTATTGTCTTTTGGGACATAATTTAAAAAATTAAATTATCAGGGTTGACTCTAACTATTTTTTATTCTTCATTAATTTCCTCGATTCCACCTTTCATATAGAAACTATCTTCCGACTTATCATCGTGTTTACCATCCAAAATTTCTTTAAAGCCACGAACCGTATCAACAAGTTTAACATATTTTCCTGGACGTCCAGTAAATGTTTCGGCAACGAAAAATGGTTGTGATAAAAACTTCTGAATTTTACGAGCACGGGCAACAATTATTTTATCTTCAACTGATAATTCTTCCATGCCTAAAATAGCAATGATATCTTGTAACTCTTTATAACGTTGTAAAATTTTCTGAACGCCACGAGCGACTTCGTAATGTTCGGCGCCAACAATTTTCGGGTCCAAAATTACTGAAGACGAATCAAGCGGATCAACCGCCGGATAAATACCAAGCTCGGATAAAGATCGTGATAAAACAACCGTCGAATCTAAGTGAGCGAAGGTTGTTGCTGGCGCTGGATCGGTTAAATCATCGGCTGGAACATAAACGGCTTGAATAGAAGTGATTGAACCATTTTTTGTAGAAGTGATTCTCTCTTGTAATTCTCCCATCTCTGAAGCGAGAGTCGGCTGATAACCAACGGCTGAAGGCATACGGCCTAACAGGGCAGAAACTTCCGAACCAGCTTGAGTGAAACGAAAAATATTATCAACGAAAAATAAAACATCTTGATTATTTTCATCACGGAAATATTCAGCAATAGAAAGACCCGACAAAGCGACGCGAGCACGGGCGCCTGGCGGTTCGTTCATTTGTCCGAATACCATTGATACTTTATCAATAACACCACTTTCTTTGAATTCATTATACAAATCATTCCCTTCACGAGTTCTTTCGCCAACTCCAGCAAAAACGGAATAACCACCATGTTCAGAAGCAATATTGTGAATTAATTCTTGAATGATAACTGTTTTACCAACACCAGCCCCACCGAACATGCCGACTTTACCACCTTTTACAATTGGACAAATTAAATCAACAACTTTAATTCCGGTTTCAAGAATTTCAGTACTATTTGATTGATCAATAAAACTTGGTGCGGCGCGATGAATTGGATATTTTTTTTCTGTTTTTACTGGTTCGCCACCATCAACAACTTCACCAAGGACATTAAAAATGCGACCGAGAGTTTCTTTGCCAACAGGAACGGAAATAGCGGCCCTCGTATCGAAAACAGGATCGTTTCTTTTTAAGCCATCAGTTGAGCCCATCGCGACACAACGAACAACATTAGAACCGATGTGCTGCTCAACTTCGAGAGTTAATTTTTTACCATTCAAATCAATCTCTAAGGCATTATAAATTTCGGGTAAACTATTTTCAAAATAGACATCAACGACGACGCCAATAACTTGTTTAATAATTCCGATGTTTTTCTTAATCTCACTCATATTATTTAAATTATTTTTATATTCTATTCAGCTAAAGCATTGGCACCGGCGCTAATCTCTGCGATTTCAGCAGTAATACCGGCTTGACGCGCTTTATTGTAAAACAAGGTTAATTCACTAATCATATCACTCGCCGCTTCTGTGGCCTGGTGCATAGCAGCCATACTGGCGCTATGTTCAGAGGCATTAGCTTCAAGGAAGGCTTGAAATAATTGGATTTCAACTAAACGCGGAATCATCTTATCTAAAACCTCACGCGCACTTGGTTCAAATGTATATTCGTAACTATAGTTTTCATCGCTTAAGTGTTTTTTAGTTTTATCTTCAATCATTTCAATCGTTGAACCAACTTTCGAATCTTGACCAATAATTCCAAGATACTCATCAGTGGTTTCAACTTCAACTGGAACTAATTGTTTAACGCGAGGAATTTGCTTAGCTGCATTAACAAAATCAGTATAAGCCACTAAAATTTTATCGTATTTTTTGTGTGCGAAATCACTAAGCACCATTTTAACAATCGGGTAAATATCACGGGCATCAGTTAAAATATCACTTTTTTCAAATTCGGCCGCCACATTGTAATTCTGGCGATGGACAATAGTCCCCTTCTTGCCGACTAGAATAAAATCAGTTTCAACTGAATGTTTAGCAATTGATTCTTTAGCTTTATTAATTACCGCCGTGTTATAGGCACCACACATGCCCCGGTTTGAAGTAATTAAAATTATCGCAACTCTATTAATTTTTTTTCTTGGTTTTAGTAAGGGGTGAAGCGATTCATTTCGGCTAGCTTCAAGTTTCGCTAAATGCAAAACCGTCTCCCAACTTAAATTAGCATAAGTTCGAGTTTTAAGTACTGCTTCAATTGCTTTTCTCATTTTCGCCGCCGCCACAACTTCCATTGCTTTCGTAATTTTTTTGGTGCTGGCTACCGATTTTATTCGGCGTGAGATTTCTTTAGTTTTTGCCATAGGAAATATCCTCCTTATTTCTTATTTAATAAGATAATCTAGAGTCGCTTTATAATCACTAACTAAATTTTTAATCAGCTCTTCAATTTCGGGAGTAATTTCTTTCTTTTCATTAATTGCTTTAAGAGAGGCGTCGTTTAAATCAGCGTATTTGTATAATGCATTTTCAAATTCGCGAACTTTATCAACCGGAACGTCATCCATAAATCCATTAATCAAAACATAATAGATTAAGACCTGTTTGGCAACAGACAGTGGTTGATATTGGTCTTGTTTAAAAACTTCGTATAATCTCTGACCACGATCAAGTTTCTTTTTAGTTTCTGAATCTAAGTCCGAACCAAATTGAGCAAAAGCCGCTAACTCGCGATATTGAGCCGCCTCAAGACGCATTTTACCAGCCACCTTTTTCATGGCCTTGATTTGAGCACTTGAACCAACACGAGAAACTGATAAACCAGCATTTACCGCGGGACGGTTTCCCTTATAGAATAAATCTGGTTCCAAGAAAATCTGACCATCAGTAATAGAAATAACATTAGTTGGAATATAAGCGGATAAATCTCCCGCTTGTGTTTCAATTATCGGTAAGGCCGTAATTGAACCACCGCCGAAATCCTTATTTAACTTACAAGCTCGTTCAAGTAAACGAGAATGCAGATAAAAAACATCACCCGGATAAGCTTCTCGACCTGGTGGACGTCGTAGTAGTAATGAAATTTCACGATAACTAACGGCGTGTTTTGATAAATCATCATAAACAACTAAAACATCTTCGCCTTTATCTAAAAAGTATTCAGCCATCGCGCAACCAGAATAAGGAGCAATATATAATAAAGACGCAGAAGTGGAAGCACCGGCTAGAACCACTGTCGTATATTCCATCGCCCCGGCCTCAGTTAATTTTGAAACAATATTAGCAATCTTCGATTCTTTTTGACCAATGGCAACATAAATACATTTCATGTTCTGACCTTTCTGATTAATGATAGTATCAATTGCAATTGCGGTTTTTCCTAGTTGGCGATCACCAATAATTAGTTCTCTTTGACCACGACCAATTGGAATCATCGCGTCGATTGCTTTGATACCAGTTTGTACTGGTTGCTTAACAGGATCACGAGTGATTACACCAGGCGCAATTTTTTCAATCGGATAGAATTTTGTTGTTTCAATTTTTCCCTTCCCGTCCATCGGTTCACCCAGTGGGTTAACTACTCGGCCAATCATCGCTTCGCCGACAGGAACTTCTAAAATTCTTTTAGTCGCGCGAACTTCATCACCTTCTTTAATGGCCGTATAATCACCGAGAATAATAACTCCGACTTGATTTTCTTCAAGATTTAAAGCTACACCAGCAACTTCGCCTTTTTCAGTTTTAAACATTAAAATTTCCGACATCATCGCTTCAGCTAAACCCGAGACAAGCGCAATGCCATCAGAAACTTTTAGTACCTTACCAACTGATTTTTCACTGATTTCAGCTTTATAGCCGCTAATCTCCGATTTCAGTTGCTCGATAATGAAATCCTTTGTAGTTGACATATAATTTTATATTCTAATTACTAATTTTATTTCTCAATTCTTCAAGACTTGTTTTCACACTAGCGTCGACAACTTTGTTATCATATCTTAAAACAAAGCCACCAATTAATTTCTTATTAATCTTTTCTTCCAAAATAACTTTTTTTGCGTTCGTTCTTTCTTTCAAATAATTTACAACCAATTCTCTGGCCGTTGGCCCTAACTCTCGAGCACTAACCAGCTCAGCCGTGATCTCACCATGAGATTTATTCCAAAGTTCAGTAAAAATATTTATGATTTCCTTTGCTTTATTTAATTCTCGATTACGTCCAAGTAAAACAACAAAATTTTTTAAAACAAGTTTAAGCTCCTTTTCACTTTTATCAGTGACAGAATCAAATAAACTCTTAGCGTATTGTTGGACTGATATCTTCATAATTACTTAAGCATTTTCTTAATTAATTCTCTGTCTTTATCGCCGTTCATTTTCTCGGTCAATATTTTCTCAACCGTCATAATTACAAGTTCGGCTACTTCCTCTTTTATCTCTTTTAAAGTTTCCGCTTTATCACGAACTAATTTTTCTTTCTCAACATTAATTACTTGGCCGATTTCTTCTTTAGCTTTAACAAGTGCCTCATTCCTTTTTTCATCGCCGCGTTTAGCTGCTTCTTCAACAATAACATTCGCCTGCACTTTGGCAGCCTTAATAATTTCATCCCTATCTTTTTCTGTTAGCGCCAATCTCTTTTCAATTTCGTCGGCGTCTTTTAAACTCTTATCAATCTTCTCAGTTCTTTCGCCCATCGTTTTTACCAGCGGCTTAAAAGCCATAAAATATAAAACCGAAAAAACAATCGCAAAGTTTATAAGCTGAGCAATGAAAAGCTTAAGATCGATATGAAAGGTTGAAATTAATGATTCCATATTAATAATTATAATATTCTAGCGTTTTCCCCCAAAAATAATTTAGGGGAAATTCGTCAAAATATTATTTGATACTGAACGCGATAACTAAAGCGTAAATAGCGATAGCTTCAGCAAAAGCTGAAACAAGTAACATCGGCACTAAAATTTTGCCGGCGGCTTCAGGGTTACGACCAATCGCTTCCATAGCTTTAGCACCGATAAAACCAATGCCTAAACCGGGACCGATTGCGCCAACGCCGATGGCGATGGCTTTGGCTAACATAGCTGTTTCCATAGATTTTTTAATTATTTATATTTTAATTAATATATTTTTAAATTTTTTTCGTATTTTGCGCTTATTCTTAGTGTTCCTCGGCGGTCGTGTTAATGGTTAAATATGTCAAAATTAACATCGCAAAAATTAAGGCCTGAATCAAACCGACTAGCACTTCTAAAAATAAAAACGGAATCGGTACACCAAAAGCTAATATAGCTGACATTGAGGCTAGTAGTACTTCTCCGGCAAAAACATTTCCAAATAAACGAAAAGATAAACTAGCGACCTTAGCGACCTCACCAATGACTTCAATTAAACCAACAAAAGCTTTAATTGGATTAACTAATAATACAGTCGGATCTTTACGTACTTTCTTTGGAATTTCCAAAAAAGCTTTGATATTAATAAATTTATTTAAATACTTCCAGGCGCCAACTGACATTACTCCGATTATATGACTTAAGACAACGCCGATTGTAGCAAGCGCTAAGGTAGTATTTAAATCAGCCGTTCCCCCTCTTAAATAAGGAATGAAAAACTTCCCTTCGTGAGTTTGGACTATTTGTCCAATTGAACCCACACCCGGTAAAATGCCCATCCAATTATTAATCAACACAAAAAAGAAAAAAGCTAAAACTAAGGGGGCAAACTTCATTGATTTTTTACGATCACCAGTGACGCCATCAAATATTTCTAAAAAGCCTTCAATAATCATTTCGAGTGCATTCTGAATTCCAGTTGGCACTTTTTTAATCTTTCGACTAACGAGTATTCCGAGAGTAACAATAATAATAAGGGCAACGCCCGATGTCATTAAAGAGTTAGTTATCGGAAAATTTCCGATATGAGCTATCGGCTCGGCGAATAAAGTATTTTCATGAATTATTTCCTCGACCATTTTATTTCTTTTGTTTATTATCTTTATCTTTTTTATTCTCTTCGTATTCTTTATCTATTTTCTTAAATTCACTCAGAGCATTAGTAATCAGGCCGTACATTGAAATCAGAAAGGCAAGACCAACTGTTCCTAAAAATAACCAGGGCTCAGTTCCAAATTTTTTATCAAGCCATTGGCCTAAGAATGTGGCAATAATTATTGGGAAGGCAATCCACCCCGATAACTTTGCCATTACTTTTAAAGCTAATGACCAAGATTCATTTTTCATACTCTTAGAGCAAAAATAAAAAGGTCAAAAAGGCCCTTAAAAGTCAAAGGCTACTCTTTTCTTATAGCGCAGAAATAGCTACTTGTCAACCCTGCGATTTTAAGTTTTCTATTATAATGTTGGCTAAATTCGGAATAATTCCCTAGCGGTTCTAGTCGTAATTTCAGCCACTTTTTCAATCTTTAGACTTTTAATATCGGCAATTCTTTTGGCAACATATTGAACTAAAACTGGTTCATTTCGCTCGCCCCGATACGGCTCTGGGGTCATATAAGGAGTATCGGTTTCAATCATAATCTTATCAAGTGGTATTTTTCTAATTAAATCATCCCATTGTTTACTGAAAGTAATTAGACCAGTAAACGATATCAGAAGCCCTAACTTAAAATATTTCCAAGCCAAGTCTTCATCTCCGGAAAAACAATGGATTACTCCCCAGGGTCTGTCAGTCGGTATTATATGTCCATATTCCTTCTTAAATTCTTGAAGAATTTCCATTAAATCATCATGGGCTTGGCGGCAATGAATAATAACCGGTAAATCTAAACTTCGAGCCAATAACAATTGCTGAGCAAAAACTTCGTGTTGTTTTTTCTTTATTAAGCTAACATCCTTAGTTGGATCTAAATGATAATAATCAAGGCCAATTTCACCAATCGCGACTACCTTTTCAAACTTAGCGAGCTTTTCATAGCTGCCATAATCAAATTCTTCAAACCGAGGCATAAAACTATAAGAATTGTCCTCTTCTTGATTTTCAACTAAGCCCTCTTCTAAGTGGACTGGGTGCAAGCCTACGGCGGCGTAAACACCTTTTTCGTATTTATTGGCGTAATGAAGAGCGCGGTTTGAAGTTTTAAATTCCGCTCCCACCAAAATCATCCAAGTATCATTATCTAAAGAGCGACGAATCACCTCTTCGGCGTCGTCTCGGAAAGCGGCAAAATTTACATGGGCGTGGGTATCAATAAACATACTTAAAAAAAACGCGAAAAAACGCGTTTCTTAATTTATAAATTTAAAATTACTGAACTTTTTCAGTATTTTCGGCTTTCGTAGGTTCAACCTTCATTTCTGTGGTTTGAGCACCAATAATGACCTCGCCAGGATGATCTTCATGATTCTCGTGGTTTTCATGATTTTCATCATGTTTATCGCCACAATTATCACAATGATGACAATGTTCACAAGAACTTTTTATTCCAAACAACTTTTTTAGCCAATTACACATAAATTTCAATAATTATTACTAAATACAGCTTAATTATAACATTTAGAGAGCTCAAGTCAATAAAGACTGACTCTTTATGATTTTATTATTAAACCCTTAAAAGGCTACTAAATCCCCAACTCTTCTAATAATTGTTTCTGTTTTTTATTAACACTACTAGGAATTTTCACAATTATTTTTATATACTGATCGCCAAGACCACGATTATGCAGTTTTGTTATTCCTTTTTCTTTTAATTTAAAAACTGTACCGGATTGAGTGCCTTCAGGAATTTTTAATTTAACAACGCCATGAATTGTTTCCACATCAACCTTATCCCCTAAAATAGCTTGTTTAATATTAATTTTTTCTTCGGTTTTGATATCATAACCCTCTCTAATGAATTTCTTATGGGCTTGAATTTTTATTCTAAGATACAAATCTCCAGCCGGTGCGCCCTTTTCACCCGCTTCCGCTTGGCCACTTAATCTAATTGATTCGCCATCGTTAATCCCAGCGGGAATGCGAACGGTAATTTTTACATTTTCGCGATGAATACCACTACCGTTACATTTTGTACATTTCTGACTATATATTTTACCTTCACCATCACAAGTTGGACAAGTTGCTTGCGTTTGAATGTTTCCTAAAATGGTTCTCTGAACACGATTAACCCGACCGCTCCCATTACAGGTCTTACAGGTTTCAACCTTAGACCCCGGCTCAGCGCCGTTACCGCGGCAACGGTCACAAGTCGTATTTTTCGAGAAACTTATTTCTTTCTCGAGTCCAAAAGCAGCTTCCATAAAACTCAAATTCAATGCCATTTCCATATCTCGTCCTCGTGTTTGTCTTTTTTGACTTTGACGACCACCGCCAAAGCCAAAAATATCACCAAAGCCACCAAAAATATCACCTAAGTCTTCAAAATCCATATTACCGAAACCTTGGCCACCAAAACCTTGACCGTTAAAGCCACTAAATCCGCCACCGGCGTTATTTCCGCCACCAGAATTAAAAGCAGCTGCTCCGAACTGATCGTAGCGTTGTTTTTTTTCAGCATTACCTAATACCTGATAAGCCTCATTCAGTTCTTTAAATTTCTCCGCGTCTCCTCCTTTGTCAGGATGATGCTGATGCGCTTTTTTCCTAAAAGCCGTTTTAATTTCATCGGCCGATGCGTTTTTAGAAACTCCTAATAATTCGTAATAATCTTTTGGCATAATCAATGTAAGAATTTAATTCATTTATCTAGAGAATTTTCTGATTCAACAAGTTGCCTCTATAAGCATTTAGGCAAATAGAGGCAACCTATGAATGAGCAAAATCTATAATTATTTTTTCTCTTCTTTATTTTCTTCAACTTCTCCTTCAACAACATTATCTTTTTCTTCCTTTTTAGCTTCGCTAGTTTCGGCTCCAGCCTGCCCCGCTTCTGCGCCTGGCGCTCCGGCTCCTGGTTGTTGATACATCGCGGCGCCAATTCTTTGAGCAATGGTATTTATTTCTTCCATTTGTTTTTTCATTGCCTCTAAATCACCAGCTTCCTTAACTTTTTTAAGTTCGGCAGTTTTATCTTCTAGTTCTTTTTTATCTTCTGGCTTCATTTTATCACCAGACTCTTTAATCATTTTTTCCATTGTGAAAACGACAGCATCAGCTTGATTTTTTATTTCCGCTTCATCTTTTTTCTTCTTATCATCTTCAGCATGCAGTTCCGCTTCTTTTTTCATTTTTTCGATTTCGTCTTTTGATAAGCCACTTGAGGCGGTAATAGTAATTTTCTGAACTTTATTAGTTGCTTTATCAGTTGCGGAAACATTCAAAATTCCATTAGCGTCCAAATCGAATTTAACCTCAACCTGAGGAATACCTCGGGGCGCAGACGGAATACCATCAAGCGTGAAATGACCTAAAGTTTTATTGTCGTGAGCCATTGGTCTTTCCCCTTGAACAATGTGAATTTCAACGGCTGTCTGACCATCAGCAGCAGTAGAAAAAACCTGAGACTTTGAAGTTGGAATGGTCGTATTTCGTTCTATTAGAGGCGTGGCCACTCCACCTAAAGTTTCGATTCCAAGAGTTAAAGGCGTAACATCAAGAAGTAAAACATCTTTAACATCACCTTGCAAAACACCGGCTTGAACCGCGGCTCCCATCGCGACTACTTCATCAGGATTAACCGTTAAGTTTGGCTCCTTACCAAAAAATTCTTTAACTTTTTGCAAAACGAGCGGCATACGCGTCATTCCGCCCACCATTAAAACTTCATTAATCTCATCCATTTTAAATCCAGAATCAGCTAGAGCTTTTTTACAGGGTTCAATAGTCTTCTCAACTAAATCCATAATTAAAGTCTCAAGTTTAGCGCGAGTTAATTTCATCACTAAATGTTTCGGTCCGTTAGCGTCCGTTGTAATAAATGGTTGATTGATTTCAGTATCTTGAGCGGTTGATAATTCAATTTTAGCTTTTTCGGCTGACTCCTTAATTCTCTGGAGGGCCAAAGTATCTTTTGATAAATCAATTCCTTGATCTTTCTTAAATTCATCAATAATCCAATTAACAATTCTTTGGTCAAAATCTTCACCACCTAAATGAGTATCACCATTAGTTGATTTAACCTCAACCGTATCAGCGGAAATATCTAATACAGAAACATCAAAAGTTCCGCCACCTAAATCGTAAACAACTATTTTTTGGCCTTGCTTCTTATCAAATCCGTAAGCGAGAGCCGCCGCCGTTGGCTCATTAATAATACGTTTAACTTCAAGTCCGGCAATCGCACCGGCATCTTTAGTTGCTTGGCGTTGCGAATCGTTAAAATATGCCGGAACGGTAATAATTGCTTCAGTAATTTTTTCTCCTATTTTTACTTCAGCGTCCGCTTTTAATTTTGAAAGAATCATAGCCGAAATTTCTTGCGGACTATAATCTTTATCGCCCATTTTAACCTTTACACCTTCGCCCGATTGGATAATTTTATAAGGAGCAGTTTTCGTGTCGCGTTGAACTTCGTCCTCATTAAAATGACGACCGATTAAACGCTTCACTGCGTAAACAGTATTTTCCGGATTAATAACTGCCTGACGTTTCGCTGATTGTCCGACTAAACGTTCGCCATTTTTTGAAATCGCCACTACCGACGGGGTTGTGCGATTGCCTTCAATGTTTTCAATTATTTTAGGAAGGCCGCCCTCCATGATAGACATGGCACAGTTGGTTGTTCCTAAATCAATTCCTAAGATTTTTGACATACATTTTATATTTTAATTATTTTTTTAACTATTTGATTTTTTTTTATTTTTTTATTTTTTCTTATTTTCAATTTTAATTGTCCTTGGTTTACTCTCAGATGCTTTAGGAACAACAATTTTCAATATTCCATCTTCGTTACTAGCCGTGGCTTTATCACCATCAACTTTAGCCGGTAGTGGAATTGAGCGGAAAAAAGAGCCGCGTCTAATTTCTTTGCGGTAATAATTTTTATCTTCAACTTCACTTCTTTTTTCACTTTCACCTTTAATTGAAAGGACGTTATTTTCAATTGAAATATCAACTTTTTCTGGATCAATTCCTCCCAGTTGGGTTTCGATAACAATATTATCTTTATCTTCATACATATCAACCGCCGGCGTATAACCAAACTGACTACCGCGAACTGCCGGCATCATTGATTCCATCATTTTATCCATATCTTCAAATTCTGATAAAAATGGAGTCCATTTTATAAGTGACATATTTTTATAAATTACTTTTTAAAATTTTTTTAATATAATTTTTTATTCAACTATTACTTTTGCCGGGCGAATCACTTTGCCATGTAATTTATACCCAGGCATAATTTCTTGCTTAACCTTTTCGCCTGAGCCGTCAATTGCTTCCATAGTATTATGATCAAATTTCTGGTCTTCGGTTTTAATTTCCTCAATTCCGCGAGTCGACAAAACATCTTTAAATTGTTTTAAAACATATTTTACTCCCTCTGCCCAAGCATTCTTAGCCTCGGCCGCGCTCAGACCAGATAACGACAACTTTAAATGATCATAAACTGGCAAGATGTCGTACATAAAATCAGAAATGGCATATTTAATAAACTCTTCTTTTTCCTTAGCGGTTTGCTTCAATAAATTTTGATAATCAGCCAAAGCTCTTTTATGCATATACTCCCAGCTATCCGCTTCTTCTTCGCTAATAAATTCAAAGCGGGCGACTTTTTCACCTTCAACTTCAACTGTTTCTAAAAACATTTTTCGCGGTCGCACCCAAATCTTTTTTAAATCTTTTAAGTCTTGATAAATCACCAGCGGTTCCTTATTTTCAGAGCTAAGCCCTTCATTTAAAATTCGATATTCGGCTCCTTTATAATGCCGATAAATTCCTTTTACAATTTCTTTCATATTTTTTACAATTTATTATTCTAGTCAAACTTTCTTTTAATAAAATTAACTAGAGCTATATTACGACCATAATCCATTCTCATCGGTCCTAAAATTCCAAATATCCCACTCGCATTATTATATTTGTATTTAACAAGCACTGTGCTTAAAAAATTTCCGAAAGGATTCTTAGAGCCAATTAGTATTTGCTGTCCATTTTCAAGATCTTCAAAAATATCATCAATAATTTCTTCAAGACGATCAATAATCGCCGAAACGTCACAAACCATATCGACGCGACTAAATTCCGGTTGAGAAAATAAGTTGCTTAAGCCAGTATAATAAAGATCATTTTTATGAAATGCCCAGAAAACTGCGCCGCCAGAGATTTCGGCGATTGCTTTTGCGGTCGCGCGAAAAGCTGATTCTTCGTGACGAAATATTTTCTCTAAGCTTTCAGTTTCAGAATCTTTCAAATCTTTTTTAGATTTTTCATTCATTAAATCAGCCAAAAGTAGTTCATAAGCGTTTTCAGTAGGAACGCGGCCGGCCGAAGTATGCGGTTGATAAATAAAACCTTCTTCTTCAAGCTCCATCATTTCATTACGCACTGTCGCCGTAGAGATATCAAGTTTGTATTTATCAACTAAGACGCCCGAAGAAACCGGCAGGGCCGTTTTTAAATATTCTTTTATTATTATCTCTAATAAGAATTTTTTACGTTCACTAATCATATAAACCATTATATACAAAATTAGCACTCAAGTCAATAGAGTGCTAATAGACGATATATTTATTTATTTTTAGGTAAATTTTAGAAACCAAGGACTTTCTTTAAGTCTTGGTTTTTCTCATAGGCTTCAGCACTCATCAGTCTTGGCGCTGAAAAATTTACGCTCGCTCGATAAGACATTGTATAAAATTTAAGAGGTTCCTGATTAATAATTGAATCGGATAAAAGATGAATGCCACCAGCGAGAGCCAGGCTTACTAAAATTAACGCAATTATTTTTTTCTTTCGCAATAAATAAGCACTAATCAGTAAGAGCGGCACGTATTCCCAGGCGTGAAAAAATAAATGTACCTTATCGCTAACTAAGAATTGTCTACCCTGTGAAAAATACGTTAAACTAAAATGAGGACCAAAAACTAGAAAATATTCTAAAACATGATCTAAGTCAATAAAAAATCCGCCAATAATTCCGAACAAAATCCCTAAGGCTGGTTTTTTAAACAATCGCCCCGAAAAATATCCGACAATAATTGCCAAGAAAAGATGAATTAATAAATGTAATGATAAAGGTAAACCCATAAAATTAGCTTACTTAGTTTTTAACGGCAGCGCAGATGCAATCGGCGGATGAACAGTAAAATACCAGCTAAGAATATCGCGAGCAATCGGAGCCGCAATAGTACTTCCCTCAACGCCTTCTTCAACTAAAACCGTAATCACAAGCTCCGGTTTTTCATAAGGAGCAAAGCCAATAAACCAGGCATGATTGCCTTTTGTTGAAGACCACTGAGCGGTTCCCGTTTTACCAGCGACTGGAACCGGTACAATACTTAGCGAGCGCGCACTACCAGCAGTAATAGTTTGACGCATGCCCTCGCGAACAATTTGTAAATTAGCGCTATCAATAAAATTAGAACGAATAATTTGTGGAGCAACTTCCTTAACAACCTGATTATTAGTGTCTAAAATTTTACTGACCAAATGGGGCTGATAAAGTGTGCCACCGTTAGCAATCGCAGCTGTATAATTAGCCACTTGAAGTGGCGTCACAATAACGTCGCCTTGTCCGATAGCAAAATGATAAGTATCGCCGATATACCAAGGTTCATGTTTAGTTTCTTCTTTCCAGGCTTGTGTCGGCACAAAACCTTTTCGCTCACCGTGTAAATCAATTCCAGTTAATTCTCCGAGTCCGAACAAGCGCGAATATTTTACCAAGCCGGTTAAGCCCAGTCCTTTAAAATCTCCGAAACCCCCGCCAATATAATAAAAGAAGGTATTAACTGATTCTGCGAGTGCTTTACGAACATTTGTTATACCATGTCCGCCCCCTTTCCAGTCCGGAAAAAACCACTCGCCAATTCTCAAACCCCCATTACTTAAGAAACTAGTCGTTTCTGTAATAATCTTTTCTTGAAGAGCACCGGCTGCAAAAATCGGTTTAATTGTTGAGCCCGACGGAAATTCGCCACTAATTGAACGATTAAATAAGGGCTGATTTTTGTCATTTAAAAATTTATCATATTCAGTTTGGCTAATTCCCTTCGCAAATAAATTATTATCATAAGCCGGCAAAGAAACTAAAGCTAAAATTTCGCCATTATTTGGATTCATAATAATTACCGATGCGCGGTGCAGGCCAGCTTTTTCAATATAGCTCTTCGTAATTTCTTCGGCTTTTTCTTGAAGATCTAAATCAAGTGACAATAATAAATTAGAGCCATCAACTGCGGGAACTTCATTGATTGTCTTTTTTTGGCGCCCGAGAGCATCAACCTCGATATTTTTCGAACCGGCCTTCCCTTTTAATTCTTTTTCCCAAGAATATTCTAAACCGGCTTTCCCAATATAATCAATTAAAGAATAGTCTTTGCCCATGCTTGCCAACTCCGCATCGTTAATTTTTCCGGTGTAACCTAAGATGTGGGATAAGCTATTTTCCCCAATTACAGTCGCGGTTGTAGTGGCCGATGGTAAAAGATATTCGCGTCTAATTTTACTTGATAAAAATACGCCCGGCCAGCTTGGGAGCTCGATTTCCATTAACATCGCTTTATCATAATCAATATTGTCCGCAATAAATAGAGGTTGGTACGATTCGAGAGAGCCGATCTTTATGCTCGAAAGAGCATCTTTTATTTTATAAAATGACGAATTATCACTAATTAGGTCAAGGTCCCCACCGGATTTTGTCCCTAAAGTAGTATTAATGCTTAAAGAAGATTTGGTTTCATCAAGAACGTAACTAATTTTACGGATTAGTTCATCACGAACCAACTCATTCTTTGGCAAATCAATCGGTCGAAGATAGAGAACAAAATTCGCTTTATTACGCACCAATGGTTGCAAGCCCTGCGCATAAATAATGCCTCTTTTCGGTTCAATTGTTTCTGATCGTAAGCGATTACCTTCGGATAGAAGTCGATAATAATCGCTTTTAATAACTTGAAGCCAGACTGAGCGGCTAATAATAATTACCATGACGACAAAAACAAAAAGAGCAAAATATTTTAATTTAGCAAAATTAAATGTTCGACTAACCGTCTCTTTTTGGCCACTATCAGACAAAAATGATTGTTCTGTCCAATCGGAATAGTAAAAAGAGTCCTTTAACTCACCATATTTAAAACTGCCCTCTGAAATTGAAAAAGGGTCAACATTTTTGTCGCGCAAAGCTTCTAATGATTCACTTTTATGAGCAATTTTGAATATTTTTGACATCATATCAATAATAATAGTATCCCGAATTAGCGAGAAAGGCAAACAGCTTAAGGCTATCTAGAGTTATCCACACATACTAAAAAACTTTAGATTTTCTTTATCCTGTTTAATATATAATAAATAAAACATAAAGAGGAAAAGCTTAAAAGACATCATTTTAAAAAACATCGGTTTCTTGATGTAAAAAACCTCTGCTCTCATTAATACGTAGCCGAGGCAATTTTATTGTAAATTTTGTGATATTTATATAAAATATAAAAATATATGCCTTTGCTTCTCATTGAAGATGACCCAAATTTAATTCTCTCGTTATCGCTTATTCTAAATAATGCTGGTTTTAAAACTGACTCGGCCTCAGATGGCCCCGAAGGACTTGAACTAGCACGTTCAGTTAATTACGATCTAATTCTTCTTGATTGTAATTTACCGAACCTAAGCGGGTTTGAAATAGTTAAACGCTTACGAGCGGAAAAATGTTTTACGCCCATAATGATTCTAACCGTTTTAGATGAATTAAACGATAAAATTACATTGTTTAATTTGGGTGCAGATGATTATTTAATTAAGCCTTTTGCTGTCACCGAATTATTAGCTCGTATCCGAGCACTTTTACGTCGACCTCGCAATTTGCCGGGAGAAGTTTTGCGAATCGGAAATCTCGAGCTTGATGCTGATAGATTTTCGGTCACAAAAAAAGGAGTTCGCATTCCCATGTCCGCTCGCGAGTTTTCTCTTCTCGAGTATTTAATGCTCAACAAAGGTAAATTTTTATCTCGCCAAAGTATTCTTGATAAAGTCTGGGATGAAAATGCTGATCCCTTTTCTAATACCATTGAGGTTCATATTATGAATATCCGAAAGAAGATTGAAACGGATACTGAACACTATATATTTACTGCTTCTAATCGAGGTTATAAAGTCGATTCTGAAAAATAAATATGAGGATAATTAAATTGTTCAAAGAAGTAACCGAGCCGCGACAAGAAAATGAAGATGCGAAGCGAAAAGAGTTAATTGTAAACACTATTATCGTCTTTTCACTGATTGGTTTTTTTTTCCTTAACATAATTAAAATTATTGATTGCTCCGTATATAATAACAAGTGCGGGTTGCCGCTCTGGATAACGTTATTTATTTTTTTATTCTTTTTTATTCTTTTACAACTCAGCTATCATGGTTGGTTAAAAACAGTTTCTAGCTTTCTAATTATCATTTTCGCCTTGCCAATGTTTTATTCCTACTATATTTGGGGGGCTGACCTGCCAGCAGCGCTCTTGCTTAGCATTTTAGTTATCGTTTTATCAGGAATCTTACTCGGAGCGCGCTTAGCATTTATAAGCACCCTTTTTATCGCTACAACCTTAATATATTTAGCTAGCCAACAATCTCGAGGCTTAATTTCAGTTCAAAGTTATTGGCGTAGTCAGCCTGTTCAATTAGAAGATGTTATTAGCTCAATAATAATACTATCAATTATTTCTCTTGTCGCTTGGCTATTCTGCCGAGAAATAAATCGATCGTTAAAAAGAGCACTAACTAGTGAGTCTTTACTCAAACAAGAACGAGATTTACTTGAAATTAAAGTTGAGATCAGAACACAAGAATTGCGTGAACTCGAATCAGACAAAATTAATCAGCTATACCGCTTTGCTGAATTCGGTCGCCTTTCTTCAGGCATTTTCCATGACTTAATTAATCCTCTGTGTGCTGTCTCCTTGAACCTCGAGCAAATTAATACCGAGACAAACTTAAAAATTATGAGTGCTAAATCACATTTAGCTCAGGCAATTTTAGCAACAAATAGAATGGAAAGCTTAATTTCTAGCATAAAAAGCCAGATTTCACGTGAAAGCGTAATTACTGAATTCTCCTTAAACCAAGAAATTAGTCAAATCATTCAGATCCTCTCTTATAAGGCCGGCCGCGCTCATGTTAAGCTAGACTTCATATGCCCTGATGAAATTAAGTTAACTGGTGATGGTCTCAAATTCGGTCAAATTATCGCCAATCTCACGTCTAACGCGATTGAGGCCTGTGAAAAAGAACAAATTAAGTTTGTTCGCATTAAACTTATTGAGCGCGAAACAAAGATAAGACTTACGGTCACAGATAGCGGTGAAGGAATTTCGCCCGAAAACCTACAAATGATATTTCTTCCATTCTTTAGTACAAAAAAGGCAATCGGCCAAGGATTAGGGCTAGGCTTGTCTTCGACTAAGAATATAATTGAAAAAGATTTTAGCGGCGAAATTAAGGTAATAAGCTCAGTAGCGGGAGGAACAACTTTTATTATAGACATCCCAAAAAAAGTTGCTTAAACACAAAATTATTATTTATTACCTCGCATATAAATGCCACCGCTTAATGACGTTCGCCAGTAGTTGAAAAATAGAAAATAGTGTTATAATAAATATGTATTATAACACTTATAAATATGCAAAAAATAAGCCTTGCGGAAGTAAAAAATCTTTCCTTGAAAGAACTATTCACTCTAACTGAATCAAGCCTTAAGGGGCTTAGTACTCAAGAAGCAGTTAAACGTTCAAAAATATTTGGCTATAACCAGATCGCTGGTGCTAAAAAGATTAATCAAGTTTTAAAATTTTTAAGTTACTTTAAGAATCCGCTAATTTTAATACTTATTGGCGCCGCTCTGGTTTCCGGGTTAACCGGCGAAATGCACAGCATGATAATTATTTTGATCATGATTCTTCTAAGTGTTGTCTTAAACTTCTACCAGGAACAAAAATCTGATAAAGCCGCTGAGAAAATTGCCCAAAGAATTGCTATTCGCGCCCAAATACTTAGAGATAAAAAACAGCAAGAGTTAGAAACTAAATATATTGTACCTGGAGATATTATTTATCTTGCGGCCGGGGATATCGCTCCAGCGGATGGAAAAATAATTAATGCTACTGACTTCTTTCTCAATGAATCAAGTTTAACTGGTGAAAGTTTGCCCGTTGAAAAAGACGCCGCCGAAAACAATATTATTTACTCAGGTACTAATGTTGTTTCTGGTTTCGGGCAATTTTTAGTAACCGCCATTAGCCTGGATACAGAGTTTGGTAAAATAGCGCAAAAAATAGCGCGACCAGAAAATGAAAATGCTTTTGAAAAAGGCATAAAAAGTTTCGGTTTTCTAATCATCCGTGTAATCGCCTTAATAGTTGGCATAATATTTTTAATTAACGCAATTTTAAATAAAGGTTTGCTTGATTCTTTTTTGTTTGCGCTTGCGGTTGCTGTCGGTGTTACGCCAGAGCTACTGCCAATGATAATGAGCGTTAATATGTCTAAAGGAGCCATGAAAATGGCAAAAAATGGCGTCTTGGTCAAACGTTTGAATTCAATTCCTACTTTTGGCTCAATGGATATTCTCTGCACTGACAAAACCGGCACCCTGACTCAAGATAAAATTACTGTTATTAAACATGTCGATATTTTTGGTGCCGAATCACTGACAGTTTTAAAATCAGCCTACATAAACGGCTATTTTGAAACGGGGATTAAAAGCATTCTCGATCGCGCAATTTTAGATTATAAAAGCCATGATATTTCTGATTGTCTAAAAATTGATGAACTTCCATATGATTTTTATAGAAAAAGAACTTCGGTTATTTATGAAAAACAAAATGTACTAACAATGGTAACTAAGGGAGCGCCTGAAGAAATATTTAAAATAAGTTCCCACTATTTAGACGGCGAAATAAGAAAACCTTTAACTTTAAAAATTCTAAATCAGGTTAAAGAACTTTATGACGAACTAAGCAGTGAGGGTTTAAGAATTTTAGCAATTGCTGAAAAAAATATTACTGAAAAAAAAGAACGCTATTACGCCAGCGAAGAAAGCGGGCTTACCTTGCGCGGTTTTATGGCCTTCTATGATCCGCCAAAAGAAGACGTTAAAGAGACTCTAATATTTATGAAAGCGCACGGTATCGACATAAAAATCCTTACCGGTGACAGCCCTCTGGTTACAAAAAAAATCTGTCATGATTTAAATTTAGAAGTTAAAGGAATAATAACAGGCGAAGAATTAGATTTAAATGTTCTCAGTGACGAGGAGATATTTAAAAAAATTAATTCGGCCACAATTTGCGCTCGTCTGTCGCCAAGCCAAAAAGAAAAAATTATTACCGAGTTAAAACGACACGGTTTAGTAGTTGGCTATCTCGGTGATGGCATTAACGACGCGCCCTCACTAAAGGCAGCTGATGTCGGCATTTCTGTCGATAATGCCGTTGATATTGCCAAAGAAACCGCCGATATTATTCTTTTACAAAAAGGCTTAAAAGAATTAATGCAAGGAGTTATTGAAGGCCGAAAAACTTTCGGTAATACCATGAAATATTTACTCATGGTTTTAAGTTCTAACTTTGGGAACATGTTTTCTTTAATCGGAGCGAGTTTATTTTTACCTTTCTTCCCGATGACAGCTGGCCAGATCTTGCTCAATAATTTTATTTATGACACATCACAACTAACAATTCCGACTGACCATATCGACAAAGAATATTTAGACAAACCAAAACATTGGGACATTAATTTTATCAAAAAATATATGATAATTTTTGGTCCAATCAGTTCTGTTTTTGATCTCCTCACTTTTTACATATTATTTTCTGTGTTTCATTTTAATGTGGCCACCTTCCAAGCGGGTTGGTTTATAGAATCTCTGGCCACTCAGACTTTTGTAATTTATATTATTCGCACTCAAAAAATTCCTTTCATTCAATCTCGACCCAGCAAATATTTAGTAATGTCGACCCTTGGCGCCGTCCTTGTTAGTTTCCTTTTGACTCAAGATGGCGTCGGTAAATTCTTTGGCTTCTCACCGCTCCCTTGGTATGCGCTTGTAGTAATATTTGCAATTGTTATCGTTTACTTACTGACGGTTGAAGTCGTTAAACAAATGTTTTATAAAAGAATGGTCGTCAAAAATTAATATGGATAATATGGTTCTCTCAATTATAATTCCAGTATTCAATGAAGAAAAGATAATCGCTGAATATTTACCACGTGTTTTCGGCTTATCTCTAAAGAAAGAAATTATTATTATTGACGACGGCTCGACGGACGGAACACTGAAAGTTTTAAAAGATTTAAAACTTAAATATGAATTTAAATTAATAGGGCAAACTTATAATCAAGGTAAAGGAGCAGCAATTAAACGCGGACTAAGCGAAGTCACTGGAGATTATTTTATAGTTTGTGACGCCGATGCTGAATACGATCCTGAAGATATTATTTTTTTATATAATAAAATAATAAAACTAGATTCTGAACAAACAGTAATTTACGGTTCACGCTTTCTATTAAATAGGCATTTCAGTTTTCATTTTTTTGTTAATCATTTTTTAACTGTTTTAACTAATATTCTTTTTCATAGTCATTTAACTGATATGGAAACCTGCTTCAAGTTAATTCCAAGTTCAGCTTTAAAAAAAATAAAACTGAGCGGCGGACGCTTTGAAATAGAACCAGAAATTACGGCGCAACTATTAAAAGCTCATTTTAATATAATTGAAGTTCCAATTAGTTATATTCGTCGAAGTTATAGTGAGGGGAAAAAAATAAAAGCCCGCGACGGGCTTTTAGCGATTAAAACTTTAATTAAGGAAAAAATAAATTAGACTAATTTTTAACTTTTAAATACTATTTAATTTCACCCTGCAGTCTTAATTTATTTATTTGATCTAAATAATATAAGGCTGAGGTGTTCTTTCTCTCTAACTTCAAAGCGTCTTTCCAATAATCTTCCGCTAATTCATAATTACCTAGCTGCCACTCAACAAGGCCCATTTGGTTGTATATTCCCGGTAATCTATAGTCTTTTTTAAGTGCTAGTTTAAAATAATCGACAGCGCTAAAAAGCGTTTGCCTATCCTTGCTACCTGCATAAAGTGAGCCCATGGAAGCAAGGACTAAGCCGTTCTCAGGATATTTAAATATTACTTCTCTATAAATTTCTTCGGCCAAATCGGCATGATGAATTAAACTCGCAAAAGAAGCGAGATGAAGCTTTCCCGATAAATCAGAGTCGGCAGCAAGTAAGCGTAAGCGTTCTCTTATGGCCGCCTCACTCATTTCTAATTTCTTAACTAAGGCTGGGTCATTAATGGTTTTGTTTAAATAGGTGACACTATAGCGATCAAAATAAACTAATACCCAGTTACTATTTATAGTTTCACCCAGGAATTTTTGTGCCCACGGAGTAAAATCAGTATGTGAAAAATAAACAACTTTAAATTTATATTCGGCACTATATTTTAACCAGGTCGCCTCGTCAGTTTGCATGGGGCGATAAATATTATTAAAAAAATCATTGCTATAAGCTTCGGGACGATTATCAACAAATACCTTTTCTTGCGGATAGAGCCAGAAAATTAGCGAACTGCCTAAGTCGTAGTTATTAAAGATCGGACCCTGTAATTTATTATCCTGAAAAAATTTAATTGAGTCCTCACTCCCGACTCTGAGCCCCCAGCCCAGAGAATTTTTCATAAAATGATTTAATTTACTGGCGTCATAAACTAAATAAGGAATTCCTATAAATATAATCAGCAAAATTATGCCGGCCAGGTATAAGCGATATTTATTTCTAATTTCCGAACGTAAAAGATACACATTATCTTTTAAGTAATTAAGCGGATATCTTAAATTCACGCTAAGTAAAATAAGTGCTACTAGCGCAAAGATAGTTAAATTACGAACCGCAAATAGTGCTAAAAAAGAGAAAAAAACCCCAACAAATATTTCAAATAAACTTACTTTCTTTGTGAAATAAAATTGAGCCACAAAAGATAAAATTAATAACAGTAATAGGATTTTAAAAATAGCAAAATTATAATTTATCATTAAATGCTGTAAATAAAAGACTGATTTATTTTCAGCTATTTCGTAGGCATAATTATGAAAAATGTTAAAAGGGTAAACTAAGCCGCGAATAAAGTTGGGGTTAAATAAGCAGGCTAAAAATAATATTCCCAGTTTAATAAACCAGTGTCGTGAAGTCTCCCAAGCTTTAAAAAACCTTTGCTTAAAATTACCCTTAGTCGTCATAAATATTGGCAAGAACTCGGCCACTGACTTAAAACCGACTAAGGCCAGACCAATAAAAAAATAAATGTGAATATTTACCCAAAGAATAAACAAGGGCACAAGCCAATAAAGAAATCGATAATTTTTTTTTTCACTTACATAATCTAAAATATACCAGGTCAAAATTATAAATAGGTAACTAAATGTCTCTGGTCTAACTTCAACCCGCTCACTCATTAGAAATATTACCGGGATAGACACTAAAGCGGGAATATAAAAACCAAGCTTTTTCTTGGCTAGATTAAAGGCCAAAACAAAGGTCGCCAAAATAAGAAGGACGTTTAGAATCGAAAGAGATTTAAAACCGCCGATTATATATACTCGATAATAAATAACGCCAGTCAACCAATGGTGATTTATAAAACGAGTATTAGGTTCTGTGTATGAGTATAAGTTTTTGAATAAAACTTGTGAATTTGACCAAATAATCTTTCCATTTTCAAGATGTCTTCCAAGATCGACAGAGGTAAATTCAATTTTTTGCGAAAAAATAATCAGCACTAATGCGAGTAGTCCAGTAAATATCAATAATTTTAAAAGCTTTTCAATTTTAAGCCGATTATCCATATATTCTTACATTCTAGCATATTTTATAACTCCACAGTAAAAAGTCAGATAAAATAGTGCTTCCAGATAAGCCAAATATTTAATTCAATCAAAGAGATATAACTATTGACATTTATTTTAATTAATGCTATAAATAGTCTACTGAAATTAGACATATTTTTTCTTGTTCTTTACTCAAAAAACGTTCCATGGAAATTGTTAAACTCATTATTAATGAGGCAAAAATAATGAAAAGCATTATTATCGCCGCAAACCAATTAACCAATGCTGAATATGACTTTAAAACTAAAGACATCTTTAAACGTAGAAATAAGGACAATCTTGAAAAAGAAATACTTAAATTCCGTGATGTAATTAAACGAAGTCCGCTCAGCGCAAAAAATGTTAAAATTATTTTAATTCTCAATAGTGTAAACACTTATAATTTCGCACGCGAGATTGTAATTAATTTCACTAAACAAGAAATCAAAGACTCCTGAGCTTAACGGCAAACAGGAGTCTTTTTACTTGAAACACTGCAATATATTCTTGTCTTTATTCTTTTATTCGATTTGAAAGCTTGGTTAAGTCAGCGTAAATTCTTAAAGCCCAAGAAGCAATATATAATCTTTCAGCGCTGGGATCTTTCGGCGCTTTAGCAAAATCAATAAATACTCCGGCCGCATGCGGAAACTTTTCATATTTATGCTGACGCATTAGTTCTTGTAAATGCTCGGAACTCACTCCCTCTCTTTCCGGCATCATTGCCTCTTGTTTTAAACGTAACGATTCCGGAAAATCTAAATTATAATTAATATTAATTAACCTCATGGCAATTTTAATATCTGAAATTAATTTATTATGGTAACTTCGGCGTAAAGCATCCGAAGGGCCAATCGCTTCCTGATATTTACTCATATCTTCATAATCAGCTAACTTCTGCAGTTGTAAATAATTTATCTGACTTAAATAAGACTTAACATCTTCTAAAATGTTAGCTAGATAATTTAGGATTAAATCGCGTCTTTTTTCAATAAGCTTTAACTCTTCGGCATTGTCCTTAAATTCTGGCAAAAGGTCAGCTGAGCGAACCAGCTCTACAGTTTTAATAAAATCCTCACCGGCGGGGGTAAAAAGATCTCTTTTATTCTCGCTTTCAAAACTTTTCATTTTCGTATTTTTCACAACCACCTGATTTGATTCTTCTAAAACAATTGCCTTTATCTTCGCCTTCTCTTCAAGATCATCTGGATACATATCAGGATTTTTAGCCATGTCGCGAAAAAATTTATTTTGATTAAACATCATATATTCAAATATTTATAAATGCAATCTTATTTAATTCTAAGCTGTATTTAAATATTAGCTTGATAGTGATAGTAAATCAAGAAGAATTGACAAAAAACATTAGAAATTATACAATCAAACATCAATTTAAATAGCTCGAACCTTAAAAATAAATAACGTAAATCCTTTAACATGAGAAAAATTAGTCAATTTCCCTTTAATTTTAAAGGCAAACATCGTTTCCTTGTTCTTAACATTATTAACACTTTATCAGAAACTCCCCGTACCGGGTTTAAAGATCGCGGCGTCGAGAAACCAGAATCTGTTTATGAACATACGGAAAGGGTCATTGATCTGGCAAAACGGTATTTCGGACACATTCCTGGTCTGATTAAAATGCTCAAAATTCATGATTGGGCGGAGCATGATAAAAAAGTCGGCGATCTTCGAACAGACCCATATTGCCCAAAAAATCATCGCTACACACGCGAAGAAAAATTTCAAATGGAACTTATGGCCATGATGAACATTTGCAAAGATTTAGGAATCCCAGGCAAAGAAATATTTGAGCTCTGGTTAGAGTTTGAAGAAGGCGAAACTGAGCAGGCAAAAATTGCGCGTCAGCTCGACAAGCTTCAAGCAATTATGCAAGCGATTTATTATCAAAATCAAGGGCAACCGGTTGCGGCTCAAGAATTCGTAGATAATGACGGCGATAAAATAACGAATCCTGTCCTGAGAAAGTTACTTGAAAAAAGCATAATGAGTTTAAAAGCAAGCGTTTAAACAAACAAATAAAAAACAAAGCATTAGTAATAACTAATGCTTTTTTACTATGCAGAAATCAAAAAATTTTAGTATGAATGCTGTTTTTTGATTTGTTTGATGACTTCGAAAATTAAAGCTGAAAAAGAAGCAAAAATAAATGACCAAAACCAATCACTTAAAGTCAGCGAAGAAAAACTAAAAATATCTTTTAAAAATGGATTATAAATAGCCAAAACAAGGAAAGCTGCGGCTGTCCCAATTATTGGCCAAAGAAACCTGTTTTTTTTGCTAATATTTTTAAATATATTTTCTGTCCAAGAGCGATTTACTAAAACCATTAAAATATTGGAAATTACTAAAGTAGTAAACACCAGCGCGCGAATACGACCACTTTCTAAACCAAAATGAAGACTAAGATAGTAAATTAAAAAGACAAATACTGAGATACTAAAACCTTGAATTAAACTAAAAATAAAATTAGACTTGTTCAAAATTGATTTTTTTGAATCCCGTGGTTTACGCGACATTAAACCAGCACTAGCCGGTTCCGCTTCAAACACAATCGAGCAAATCGGATCAACTAATAATTCTAAAAACATAATATGGGCCGGGAAAAATATTAAAGGCCAGCCCAAAATAATTGGCAGTAGAGAAAGAGCCGCAATGGGAATGTGCACGGCCACTAAATACACAACGGCCCGTTGTAAATTATCAAATATTTTTCGACCCTCCTTAACACCAGCCACTAAAGAAGCAAAATTATCATCTAATAAAATTATCCCAGCTGATTCACGGGCGACATCCGTTCCCTTTTTACCCATAGCAACGCCAATATCCGCTGCTTTAAGAGCCGGTCCATCATTTACCCCATCTCCAGTCATCACAACTATTTCAGCATTTTTTTTTAATACACTTATAATTTTTAATTTATACTCTGGCATCATTCGCGCAAAAACACTACTCCGCCTAATTCGTTTGGTTAATTCCTTAGAACTTAAATCAATAAAATCCTGACCAATCACTATTTCGTCGTAATTTTTAAGACCGATCTGACAGGCGACACTTCTGGCTGTTTCGGGATAATCACCGGTTATCATTTTTACATTTATTCCCGCCTGGTAACATTCTTTAATAGCTTCAATGGCAGACGGTCTAACCGGATCCACAAAGCCTAGCAGGCCCAGAAAAATTAATTCTTCATTATGTATATTAAAGTTTTTCTTTACGTTTGGAACTTGCGCCACGCCGATAATTCTCAAACCATCTCTAGCCATTTCCTTGATCGCTTTTGTAATAATTTTTTTATCAAGTTCACTTAAATTACTTAAAGATACTATTAATTCAGGAGCTCCTTTTATGTAGGCGCTAGCCTTCCTCTCTATTTGCCAAACATTAGTAACTGCTAAAAAATCACTTGTTAGCGGATATTCACTCAATAATTCTAATGATTCATAAATATCTTCATGAAATATCTGGCGACGTAAGTCTTTAATCGCCATCTCGAGAGGGTCAAAGGTTTGACGGTTACTAGCCAAGGAGGCTGCTTTGATTATTAACTTTAGCGGTTCACTTTCTAACAAAGGTGACTTAGTTATTAAATCTTCGGAAATACTTAAAAACTTTTTTTCGGCAGCTAAATAAATTTTCACTACCTTCATTTTATTTAAAGTAAGTGTACCGGTTTTATCTATACAAAGGACTGTTGCCGCCCCTAAACTTTCGACAACGCTCATTTTTCTTACTAATACTTTATACTGCGCTAAGCGCCATGCGCCTATTGATAAAAAGATAGCCAAAACAACCGGAAGCTCTTCCGGTAAAATAGCCATGGCTAGAGTTATGCTTGCTAAAAGACTTGGAATCAAAGCATGTCTTGTAAAAATATTTAAACCAAAAACAAGCAAACACAAAAAAATAGCAATGATCAATATATATTGGACAAGGCTTGTAAAATTTTTTTGTAAAGTTGTCTTGCCTTGCTCAACTTCATTAAGAATTTTCCCGATTTTACCAATTTCTGTATTGACACCACAAGCTTTAACTAAAATAATTCCTCTGCCGGAAGAAACGGTTGTGCCTGAATAAACAAAGGGGGACCCCTCTCCTTGCGGTCGCGCCATAGACAAGTTTTTATTCCCTTCTTTTTTAGTGACCGGTAGGGATTCTCCTGTTAAAAGAGACTCATTGATAACTAATCCATGATTTGAAATAACGACAGAATCAGCTGGTATGTAGTCCCCCTCCTTCACAAAAACGAGGTCACCCAAAACAATTTCTCTACCCGGGATTTCATTTAACTTGCCATCGCGCCAAACAAATGCTCGCGGACTAGCCAATGACTTTAGTGCTTCTAGTGCTTTTTCTGTTTTATTCTCCTGATAAATGGAAATAAAAATAATAAATACAATTGAAATCATTAGAACAACAGACCCACTTAAATCTCCGGTAGCAATATATATAGTAATACAAGCAATTAATAACAGAATCATCGGTTCTCGAAGAATGTCGAAGATTATTCTAAAAAGCGACCGCTTCTTTTCAGCTGGCAATTCATTGTAACCCTCTAAATCTAAACGCTGCTTTGCCTCAAGGCTAGACAAACCTTTAATATTACTTGGTAGAGAAATATTCATACACATTATTATATTGTATACGCTTACAAATTTAAATAAATAAAATATTTAAAAAATTACTATTATTGATTTTTTAAACTTATTCTTAAATTATACCTTTATTTTATAGTAATTGTCATTAAAAAAGTATTATCGACTTTAATAAATAAAAAACCATTCTTCCAAAAGAAAAAATGGTTTATACTATTTTCTGCTTGCAACTAAGTGTTTCTATTTCTTTGGATGTTAAAAGTCCAAATAAAATTAAGGAAGACAACATCAAAGTTGAGTAGAATGTGATAATCGTTTCCGCCACGGAAATTTGGCGTGGACTAACGCATACCATTAGAACGGTAAACAGAATCGATACTACAGTTATTAAAAGAACTCTTTCTTTCATGGTTTGACTCCTCCTATATTTAAAATGGTTAACAAATACTATATCTTCTATAATACATTATACCATATATCTTCCTGTTTGTCAATAGGCACATTGAAATATCAAAAAATACACTTTACCTCAACATTATGATATTTATATTTAAAATAAGCAAAATTTTATAAATAAAAAAGGAGGTTTTTAGTCCTCCTAATATTTTGGCCTTACTCTAACGCTTTTTATCCTCACCTCTTTTGCCAAAGATTTGCTTCTTCACCGATATAAATTGTAATGACCTGTTGTTTCCACTTTTTCCAATCTTCTAAAACAGGAAACAAAAAAGAAATACATTTATTACGATGACCAGTCTTGTCCGGTTTTTTCCAATCCATTAACTCGGCTTCATCAATTAATATTGCCCGTTCATGAAAAAGATGACTGGTCTTAGTCAACTTAGTCAAAAGTAAATTTATGGCAATCCAGGCCAGATAAATATACCAATACCAGAAAGAAAGATGACCCAGGCCGAAAGCAAGAATAACAAGCGCTGTGGCGAAATAACCGCGATAAGCAGATAAATCAACGCAATGTTCATTCTTAGTTCCATACAGAGCCATAATCTTAAAATATTTATTCGAATAATATATCGTTCCATAAATAAAATGGATGAAATACATTATGGCGGCAATTAGCAGTAGTGTCGCGGGAAAAACATTAGTTTGATTAATTATACTTAGGCCGCGTGTTTGCTGTGTCGGCCATAAAATAACAAGCACTAAGATCGCGCTCAATAAAAAATAAGCGCAAGCCACTAAGGACTTCTTTTTTAAAACTTCTTTTGTTTTCATCATTTCCGGGATTTAGGTGAGTATATTATTTATTTTAAAGATCGATAAATTATATTAAGATATTATTAATTTTTTGTCAATTCTAGAAGGGGAATTTTGTGTACTCTGATTTCCCCTCAAGTTCAGCCTCAATGGCCATTAATCGGTTATATTTGGCCGTCCTTTCGCTTCTAGCCGGTGCTCCGGTCTTTATTTGGCCCGTGCCCATCGCTACCACTAAGTCAGCAATGAAGGCATCTTCAGTCTCACCGCTACGATGAGAAATGACAGCCGTCAGGCCATTAGAGCGCGCCATGTTAATGGTATTAATTGTTTCCGTTAAAGTCCCAATCTGATTTAATTTTATCAAAATCGAGTTTGTCGTTCTTTCGGCTATTCCCCTCGACAGTCTTTTTACATTAGTCACATATAAATCATCACCGATAACTTCCACTTTATTATTATAAGCATTAGTAAAATCACGAAACCCATCCCAATCATCTTCCGCTAAAACATCTTCAAATAATCTTATTGGGTAACGAGTACTTAAATCTTGAAAAAAAGAAATTAACTCCGCACTGGTCATCTTTTTATTCTCTTTTTTCAAATCATAATACCCATCCTTATAAAACTCTGATGCAGCCGCATCAATACCAAAAACAATATCTTTATTTAAAATATATCCCGCTTTAGAAACCGCTTCACTCAGTAAAATAAATGCCTCTTCATTAGATGAAACGGCGGGCGCAAAACCGCCTTCGTCACCAACACTAATACTATACCCCTTATCATGCAAAACTTTTTTTAAAGTTTGATAAATTTCCGCGCCCATTCTTACCGCTTCAGTAATAGATTTAGCGCCAATGGGTAAAATCATATACTCTTGGATGTCAGTTGCCCAGTTCGCATGCTTACCCCCATTTAAGATATTCATTGTAGGCACCGGCATTTGATAAACTCCAGAAAATTCTGGATTAAATTTAACTAAATATTCATAGAGCGGTTTATTAAAACTAAGAGCCGCCGCACGCGCAACCGCCATTGATACACCGAGAATAGCATTAGCACCGAGCTTGGCCTTATTCTCAGTACCATCAAGACTAATCATTATTTCATCGATTTTTATTTGTTCGCTGACGTCTTGGCCAATTAAAGCCGGCGCAATTATTTCCTCAATATTTTTAATCGCTTTTAAGACGCCTTTACCGCCATAAATCGATATATCACCATCACGGAGCTCAACGGCTTCGTAACTACCGGTTGACGCGCCGCTAGGAACAGCCGCTGAAGCACTAATCCCGTTTTCTAAAATTACAGTTGCTGATAAAGTTGGGTTACCACGCGAGTCAAGAATTTGCAAGGCTTTAATGTTTTTTATTTTCATATAATTTAGCTATTAGACTTTAGTGAATAATTTATTTCTTTATTTTTTCTATGTTTCTTAGCCCTAAAAATAGAAATATTAGAACAATTATTTTCAGAATAAAATGATCTTTAAAATTTAAAAAATTTTGGACTAGTGGCGTCATTTTTCCAAACGCAATATGAAAAATAATACTAATTGGTAGTGTCAGAAATACCCAATTTATTTTAGGAATTTTAATTTTAAATTTCAAAAATATTCCTGAAAGTAAGGGCGAAAGTAAGGCCATCCCTAGAAAAGAAACCGCAAAGTCAAAAATCGCGTAACCGCCTAAACGAAATTGTCTTAAAAATTCAATTGTCGTCATTTTTTTGAAAGCTATTTAATATCACTAATTATAAGATACCTTGAAAACGTCAGAAAATCAATCAGACTATCATAAATTTAGCAAGAAAGATTAAATTAAAAAGGCCCCGTAATATACGAGGCCAAATTCCGAAATTTGTGATTTTTTTAAAAAATAATTTAATCAAATAATGGTCGATACCAGGCAGTCGGCACATTTTTATCAAGCCATAATTTAGCCGTTAACTTAACCAGGTTTAAGAGAGATTGTAGTGTCGTACTTGAAATTTCTAGCTCAGCTTTTTCGAGGTCAAGTAAGCGACCGCGATGATCATGGGTCATTTTTGGAGATGTAAGTTCCACTACTTTTTTTGCATCTTTTGAAAACATTCCCAATTGCATGAGCGTGTCTTCCAGGGTTTCCTTAATTGTCATCATTTTCTTTTTTTAAAGTGCGAACAAAATTTAATTATTTGATTCATTAATATATATTTTTTCTTTCTTCATGTCAATATTAATAGTATTTCCTTCCGGCTTGCTATAGCAAATTAATTAGAGAGTCTAATAATTTTAATCTTTTCGCAGTTTATCAAGACGAGTAATAATTTCATTAAGTTTTTCGTTTTCAATTCGTGAAATCGCTTTTTGAAGTTCTTCAATTTCTTTCTTTGCTTTTAGGTTTGTCTGGTAATCTGCCGCGGCATGAATTCGATCTCGCTCATTTTGTCTGTTCTGCGACATCATAATTATTGGAGCAGCATAAGCGGCCTGCGTTGAAAATAATAAATTAAGAAGTATAAACGGATAAACATCCCAATGATAAAACCAGCCAACTAAATTAAACCCTATCCAGAGAACGACAAAAAGTGACTGCGCGATAATGAAGGTCCAAGAGCCCATCCCAGTAGCAACGAAGTCGGCAATTTTTTGACCAAGGGTCTGTTGCTCTTGATGCTTTTGATGCCAGTCTTTTGAATGATCTAAAATGTCATTGTTCATATCTTTTTTTATTTTGCTAGTGGAGCTGTAATTGAAGCCCCTAAAGTATAATTTACAAAAAATGCATCTGATAAATCATCGACTGATTTATTCCAATTAACGCCATACATACTTTCGGCGATTGTCGGATTTGTAACATATCGCAATACACCGCCGCGATCAACAGCGTAGACGCGGGGATCAGTTTGAATTTTTATTAAACGAACGCCGGGTCGATAAGTAATGTTCCCACCCAGTGGCACAGCGGCTAAGGCTTCATCAGTAATTTGCGTTACATTTTTAAAATCTGGATACCAACTCGAATAAGTATTTAGATTGGGAAAAACATAGCGCTTACCGTCCGCACCACAATAATAAACGGCTGCTGTTTTACCTTTAATTAAAGAATTAGAAACGCAGTTAGCTTCTGTCGAGGTCGCTAATTGTTTATCACTATTAATTGTTAAGTCGCCATCACGAGCTAATTGCGGACTATATGTTCCGGAAATAAAACTAGCTTTTAAACTTGGATAAGGATTAATTGAGTCACCATTTGGTAAAGCAATCTCAAAATGTAAATGAGAACCGACATCTTCAGCGTTGCCACTATCACCAGCATAAGCGATGGCTTGTCCAGCCGTAACATTAACACCGCGACTTATTCCTGGCGCATAAGCATTAATAGCCCCACCTAAACCGTCGTCAGTTCCCGGAGTATCATTATTTATGTGTAAATAATTATAGCTGTAGCCGTCACTATCGCGAAGATAAATCGCATAACCCCAACTTGGTTGCTCGGTTGGCGCATAGGTAATCATGCCATCGACGGCCGCTAAGAGTGGCGTCATTTTAGAAGTCATAATATCAATTCCTTCATGAACGCGTCCACCTGAGCGCGGATCGCCATAGCTATCTGAATAACTATAAGTTCCCTGTACAGGAAATGTTATATTTCTAACTTCCGCGGCTAAACTCACTTTTAAAGGCACTAAAAAAATACAAAGACTAAATAGATATAGTAATTTTTTCATAAGTTGTTTTAAATTTTATTTATTCGACGATGCTATTTACTTCTTTAGTCCACCTAAAAATGGATTAAGCACGGCAAGAACTAATGCAAAAAGTAGCGCCCACCAAAAATTTGAAACTTTAAAGCCAGGAACAATAGCACTCGCTAGTAAAATTATCAGAGCAGTAATTACGAGCGTAAATAAACCTAGAGTTAAAATATTAATAGGTAAAGAGATTGCGACGAGAATTGGTTTAATAGTAGCATTTAGTAAACCTAAAACTAGGGCGGCGATTAAAGCACCGACAAAAGTCGCACTAACGCCAGGTAAAATATAGGCGGCGATAATGATCACTAGAGCTGATATAAGCCAATTTAAAAGAAATCCCATAAAATTTGTATTAAGTAATTTAGATTGTCACTTCTTAATTATACGCTCTGGAGCCAAAATAGATAGCAAAAAAACCCAAATTTATTGAGTTTTTAGCTAATAATAGATAAATGTGTCCAAGAATAATTATAGATATTTGTCAATAATTAATTCTGCTGCTCTCAAACCATCAATTGCTGAAGACACTATTCCCCCAGCATAACCCGCTCCCTCGCCGATTGGATATATTCCTCGAATATTTGATTGAAATGAGTCATCACGCAAAATTCTAACTGGCGAAGAACTTCGTGTCTCAACGCCAGTTAAAATTGCCTCAGGATTTGAGAAACCCTTAAGCTTTTTATTTAAGAGGGGTAAAGATACGCGAATGCTATCTAATATATAATCCGGTAAACAATTGTCTAATGTTCCTAATTTTATTCCTGGCCGATACGTAGCTAAATTATTTTTTAATTTGAGAGACGAAGTTTTTTTTATAAAATCGCCAACTAACTGAGCGGGAGCAAAATAATTCGCGCCGCCAGCTTCATAGGCCCTTCTTTCCCAGCGCCGTTGAAATTCTATGCCCGCCAAAGGATGATCAGATTCAAAATCACTAGGCATAACATTAACTAGCAAGGCACTATTTGAATTTTTTCCATTTCGCAGATATTCACTCATGCCGTTAGTAACCAGTCCGCCTTTCTCAGATGCCGCTGCAATTACATATCCACCCGGACACATGCAGAATGTATAAACGGAACGGTAACCAGGAACGTGAACGGCGAGAGAATATCGAGCGGCTGATAATTTTGGGTGATTATAAAAGTCAGAGTATTGAGCCTTATTAATTAAGCCAGCTTCATGCTCAATTCGCAAACCAATTGCAAACGGCTTCGCGATAATATTTAACTTATTAGCATAAAGCATTTCGTAAGTACTTCGAGCCGAATGCCCAATTGCTAAAATAAGTTCCTTAACTTTAATTTCCTCTTCATAATTTAAAATAATCGCGATAATTTTTTTGTCTTTTATTTTTAAATCCGTTAAGCAGGTTTCAAAGCGGAATTCTCCGCCCAGCTTAATAATTTCTGTGCGAATATTTTTAACAACCAACCTAATTTTATCAGTCCCAATATGCGGGTGCGCTTCACTAGCAATTTCTGTCGGCGCACCGCCTTTTATAAATTCTTCGAAAATAAATTTTTTTCGCGGGTCACTAATAAGCGTGTACAATTTAGCATCTGAAAATGTTCCGGCGCCTCCCTCGCCAAATTGAATATTTGAACTAGGATTTAACTGCCCATTTTTCAAAAATTTATTAACATCCACTATTCTTCGGTCAACATCCTTACCCTGTTCAATTACAATTGGCTTTAGCCCCGCTCGAGCGAACAAAAGAGCGGCAAATAAACCACTCGGTCCAGAACCGATAATCACTGGCGAGTGTTTTTGGTAAATTTTTTTTACTTTTTTTATAGTATAAACAAAAGGTTCGTATAGTCTAATTTTATGTCGAATAATTTTATACTTTAATTCCGGCGCGGCCGAATCTAAATTTTTAAAATAGACCTCTAGTTTTTTTATTTTAACGTCAACTGAGTATACAAAAAAAACATTCCGCTGACTGCGAGAATCAATAGCTTTTTTTATAATCGTATAGTCAACGATTTCTGATATTTGTATTTCTAGAATTTCTGAAATCTTTTGCGCTATTGTATCTTCACTCTCATCAAGGCGAAGAATTATTTCCTCAATTCTAAGTAGATTATTTTTACTTTTAGCTTTCTCCATTTATTTCTTTAGTTATTTACTTTATCTATCTTATTTAATTCGTAAAGAATAATTGCAGCCGCAATTGCAACATTTAAAGATTCTATTTTCACATTTATTTCAATTTTTATATTCTCGTTGGCTAGCTTAACTATTTCCTCGCTAACGCCATGGCTTTCGCTGCCTAAAACTAAGCAGAAATTCGGTTTTGGTTTAAACTCATTCAAAGAGCGCCCACTATTTGAATTAGCGACGTAAACAGGTAAGCTACCATTATTCTCTTTAAGCCAATTAAGGTTATTATCAGACAAATAATTAATTTTAAAAACTGAATCTTTAGCCGCATTGATTGTCTTCGCGTTATAAATGTCGGCACAAGTTTCATCAAGAACAATATTTACGAAATTAAAAGCTAGCGAAGTCCGAATAATTGTACCGAGATTGCCTGGATCACTAATTCCATTTAAATATATAACTGATTTGTTATTTTCTAGTTTCGGCTCTTTAATATTATAAATAGCCGTAATTCCCGATGGTGTTTCTAACTGTGAATAAGTTTTATTCAAATTTTCATTAATTAAAAAATATTTCTTTATCCTCGAGTTAAGTAGCAAGAATTTTAACTTATCATTATTCTTTTTTATAAAGCTCTCGGTTACAAATAAAGATTCAAAGTCGTAATCATCCCGTAGCGCATCATAAATAATCGCGAGATTTTCAACCACGAATTTTTTTTCCGTATGACGATACCTCTTCAACGCCAACTTTTTTAATAATTGAATCTGGGTATTTTGAGCACTAGTTATTATTTCAAAATTTTCCATATGTTTACGAGTTATAAATTACGATGTTTAGTTTGTACACGGTTTAAAAGTTTTAATTCTATTTAATAAACTAATAAATAGAACTAGTTCCTCGTCACTTAGAGCCATAAATGCATAACTAGCACTGCTAATATAATCTTTTTTAAAAGCATTAAATCTCTTCCCAGTACTTGGCGTTAATTTAATGTTAATAATACGACGATCTTTTATATTCTCTTCGCGTTCCACTAATTTATTTTCAACTAAACCATCTACAAACTGAGTTACGGCGCCCGATGTAACTCCTAAATATTTTGCTATCGACTTAACTGAAGCCAATCCTTTATTTTCAAAAATGAAAAAAAGAATCATTACTTGCTGTTTGCGTAGCATAATATCGCCAAATGGATAGCATTGGCCCGTATATATGTGATGAGCTTTGCTTGAAAATTTTTCAATCAAAACTTTTAATAATTCTTGACGTTCACTATTCATATTTTAAATTATTATTTGTTTATTCGTGAGTAAGCGCTTCAATCGGATCAAGTTTAGCGGCATTTAAGGCCGGCAGAACTCCAAACCCTATCCCAATAATAGCCGAAACGCCAAAACCAATGCCAATTGCATATAAAGGCACAATAAATACCCAAGTTAAGCCGCTACTAACGGCGACAAGAGTAACGATCCAACTCAAAAGCGCTCCAAATAAGATTCCAATAAATCCACCTAGGAGTGTAACTAAAACCGCCTCAATTAAAAACTCAAGCATGATATCAAATTTTTTCGCGCCCAGGGCTTTTTTTAAACCAATCTCACTAGTACGCTCGGTAACAATAACGTACATAATATTCATAATACCAACACCGCCAACTATTAAAGAAATTGCCGCAATCGCAATTAGTAAAATAGTTATACCGCCAAA
>JBBRSQ010000003.1:0-50561 GCA_038245255.1 Patescibacteria group bacterium
AAATTAAACCAATTGTAAGTAGTATAAATCCTATTGGTATTAATCCAAAGGGTTCAATAAGTGTGCCGTCAGCAGATATTTTTGATCCGATTGCGGCATAAGAAAGAAAACAAATAACCCCAAGGGCGAATGAAGTTAAGGAGAAATAGTAAATTTTTTTCATATTCATTATTAGCTTATTAATCTATACTTACTATATTACACCACCCCGGTATGATAAACTACCCGTACTCGACGATTTTAAAATCCTTATGTTACAATTTAAATTATGAAATTAACAAATGAAAGCTACATAATATCAATCGGCACTAAAAATTTCACTGAAAAATATTTTCGTGACCAGGACGCTTGGGTTAAGGTTTCCGCAAAAGGTACTAAATTTCGGATGACAGCTGAACAAGTTCTTAATCATCTATTGCCCGTAATATCTGGTATAAAACCAAATCTCACCCTGGAAGTTAAATATAAAGAAAAAATAGTTTCAAAAAGAAAAAAAGTAAACAAAAAAAGTCCATAAATAAAGGACTTTTTCTTACAAAAAAGAATCAACTAAAATTTCCTGTTTATTTTTTTCTAAGTCCTCGCTGTTATCACTAAAAATAATTACTTGGCTATTTTCTTTTTTTAAAAATGTGGCTAGTGAGAGGCCGAATCCTTTGCTGCCGCCAGTAATTACTACGACTTTATTATTTAAATCCATACTATTTTATTAATTTATTAATGACTCTCTAAGAAAAAGACTGTCTCTAATTTGAATAAAGCCACCCTCATATCCCTCTGGCGCATCACCCTCTAATAATTTAATGGCTTCGTCTAGGGACACCCACTTTATCTCAAAACCATTACTAATTTCCTCTTTAGTAAAATCTGGCGATCCTTTTTCGCCAACTACATTAGCCACATAACAATACGAATTCTGTTTCAATGACCACTTATCTCTATATTCAATGATTTCTCCTAATTCACGGACTACCTCAACATTACAACCAATTTCTTCCAAACATTCTCTTTTAAGAGCTTCTTCAATATTTTCGTCGCCTTCTAAGCCTCCGCCTGGTAATTTATGGTAGTTCAATTTGCTAACAAAAAGAATTCCAATGTTTTTATCTTTATCAAAAACAACTGCCCTGGCCGCTCTACGAATTTGAAATTTACTAATTTCCTCATCTGTAAAATTATTAGCCTGTATTATTTTAATGATTTTCATATAATATGATTATATTACAAATATTCTAAATTAGTAAATACAAACTTATTAAGGATAAAATTAATTTTTCTCTAAAACAAAAATGACTCTAATATTAGGCTGGCCATAAAAAAATTGCTTACGAACCACTTTCTCCCCTTATATAACAGAAAAAACGAGCTTTTAAACTCGTCTTTTCCAAATGGGGTGCCTAAAGGGAAAGCGCGCTCGCTTTCTTATCAGAAAGCTCACTTGTCCAGACCGGCCGCTAAGCGCTACGCTCGCTCGCGCTTATCGTCGCTCGTCTAATAGTCGTCGCTACACGCTCCTCCTATTGTCTCGCTCGCCGCTTGTCCGATTCCCTGGCTGTTCCAGCCATAATAAAAACATCCCAAAATTTGGGATGTTTTTATTATAGGGTGCCTAAAGGGAATCGGACCCTTGATAACAGGACCACAACCTGCTGTGTTACCATTACACCATAGGCACCATAAATTTGTTTTTTGTAAAACGTACGCCCGGGGGGAGTCGAACCCTCGTCTAAAGCTTAGAAGGCTTCCGTTCTATCCGCTGAACTACGGGCGCAAAAAGTGAATTTATTTAATTCTTGTCTTATATTAATAGAAATAAGCTGTCTTGTCAAATATTACTTGTTCCTTATATTCTTTAGTCTTACTCTCCTCTTTGGCGTCTTGCCTCATAAATAAGTAAGGCGGCCGAGACAGAAACATTAAGGGAGTCAATTCCCTTTTCCATGGGTATCTTAACTAATTTATCAGCTTTTTTTAACCATTTTTCACTTAATCCATTAGCCTCTGATCCTAAGACTACGGCCAAAGGGCCATCCATTTTCTCCTTTGTGTAGCTATTTTTAACTCCAGTCGCCGCCGCATAGCTCAAAATTTTATTATCCGATAACCATTTTAATGTTTCCTCAGTTGTCGTAATCACAATCGTTTTGTTAAATACAAAACCCTCACTTGCGCGAATAACATTTGGGTTATAAATATCTGTTTGACCGTCATTAATAATTATCAAATCTACTCCGGCCGCATAAGCGGTTCTAATAATTGCGCCAAGATTACCTGGCTTTTCAACTGCTTCTAAAACAACGATTAATGGATTTTTTGATAATTTTATGTTTTTCAACTTTTGTTTTTCAACTTTCGCAACGGCCAAATAACCACCCGGACTATCCTTATAACATATTTTATTAAATACTGATTCTGAAACCTCGGTAATAATGTCTGTTTTTAAACCAAAAAAAGTGTTGGCTGGTTTTTTTATTAAATTAGGGCAATAATACAACTCTAAAATCTCTATTCCCGCCTTTTTTGCTAATTCAATTTCACGTGTACCATCAATAATAATAAGCCCCTTTTTCTTTCTTTCTCCAGACTTTTTCAAATTCACCAAGTCTTTTATTTTTTGATTATTTGTGCTAGTTATTATATTCATAGTATTTACATTATAAATCAATTAATTTCAAATACCTAGGCTGTATTTTATCTAATTCTAAAAAGTTCAAATTTCTGCTATAATAAGCTTATCTTAATAATATATTTTATGCCAATTCCACAATTACATACACACAAAACTGTCGCCTGGAGAGACGCCAGCGCTAAAAATAGTTCAAAAAAGAACCATAAAAAAAGCTTTAAGCATCGTTTGCTTATGATTGCCTTGAGTCTTTTTGGGCTTGGAGTTGTTTCTTTATTAATATTATTTGCTTGGCTATCTTATGATTTACCTAATCCTAACCAATTAATTAATCGCGAAGTAGCTCAAAGTACTAAAATATACGACCGCACCGGAGAAAACGTTCTTTACGAAATTAGTGGTGACGAGCGGCGCACCCTTGTTCCCTTAACTGAAATCCCTGACTACGTAAAACAGGCAACGATTGCAATTGAAGATAAAAACTTTTATAAGCATGGTGGCTTTAGTGTTTGGGCAATGGCCCGAACTGCCATTACTAATGTTTTATATAGTCGCAGCGCCGGTGGATCGACTTTAACTCAGCAATTTATAAAAAATGCTGTTTTATCTAATGAAAAAACTTTAACCAGAAAAGCTAAAGAATTAATAATGTCATATCAACTAGAAAAAAGGTTTTCAAAGAACGAAATTCTACAAATGTATTTAAACGAAATCCCTTACGGCTCTAATGCTTATGGCGTTGAAGCCGCTAGTCAAAAATATTTTGGTAAAAGTGTTCGCGATCTAAGTTTAGCTGAGTCCGCTATTTTAGCTGCTCTGCCGCAATCACCGAGCCGTTATTCACCTTATGGAGCTAATAAAGATTTACTTCTGGGGCGTAAAGATTACATTTTAAATTTAATGACTGAACAGGGATATATAACAAAAACCGAGGCAGAAACTGCTAAAGCTCAAGAAATTGTTTTTAAAGGAAGAGACAATAATATTACCGCTCCCCATTTTGTAATGTACATAAAAGATATACTCTCGGAAAAATATGGAGAAAAAATGATTGAACAGGAAGGCTTAAAAATATATACGACTCTTGATTTATATAAACAAAAAATTGCCGAAGAGGTTATTACTGAAAAAACCAAGGATTACCCTACTAAATATGGCGCTAATAATGCTGCGCTCGTTTCAATTGATCCTAAAACCGGACAGATATTAGCCATGGTTGGCTCCCGTGATTATTTTGATGATTCAATAGATGGCCAAGTTAATGTTACAACTCGCCCGCGCCAACCAGGATCTTCTATAAAACCAATTGTTTATGCCTCTTTATTTGAAAAAGGATATACGCCAGACACAATCTTATATGATGTTGTAACTAATTTTTCAACAAATTCTAGTGATCCATATATTCCCCATGACTACGATCTTCATGAACGTGGCCCAGTTTCAATTCGAAAAGCTTTAGCTGGTTCATTAAATATTCCGGCTGTTAAAGCAATTTACTTAGCTGGTATTAATAACGTTATTGATTTAGCCGAAAATCTTGGCTATACAACTTTTGCTGACCGTAGTCGTTTTGGTTTATCGTTAGTTTTAGGTGGCGGCGAAGTTAAATTACTTGAACACGTTAATGCTTTCAGTGCCTTCGCTCGCGATGGTCAGCTCAGTCCAATTGTTAGTATTTTAAAAGTTGAAGATAAGAATGGTAAAATCATTGAAGAATATAAACCGACCGAGAAAAAGGTTTTAGATTCACAAATAGTACGAATGATTAATAGTATTTTAAGTGATAACGCCGCTCGAACTTATGTGTTCGGCGCTAAAAATAATCTTACACTGAGTGATCGTCCCGTAGCTGCAAAAACGGGAACGACCAATGATTACTATGATGCTTGGACAATTGGCTACACTCCGTCCCTAGTTACTGGCGTCTGGGTTGGCAATAGTAATAATGACCAAATGAAAGGTAAGCCTGATGGTAGTGTTGTCGCCGCACCAATTTGGCATGATTATATGAATAAAGTTTTAGCGGGAACACCAGTTGAAAACTTTAAGGAGCCCGATGATTACAAGACCGGGAAACCGATTCTAGACGGTCAAATTCCGACGCAACTCGTAAAGGTGGATGTGAGTTCAAATACTTTAGCCACGGACGCTACGCCGCCAGAATTTATCGAAGAAAAAAACGTGACACTTCATCATAATATTTTATTTTATGTTGACCGCAGCGATCCACGGGGTCCCTCTCCTAAAGATCCAACCAGTGACCCTCAATATTTACTTTGGGAAGTGCCGGTCCAAAAATGGGCGACCAAAAATGCTAGCTCTTCAGACTTTGTTTTGCCAGAAAATTATAATGAACTTCATAAGCCAGAAAATAAGCCGACCCTTGAGGTGATTTCGCCATCAAACAACGAAACAATCAACGTCGCGAGTCTTGAGGTTAAAATTAAAACCTCATCACCACGTGGCGTTAAACGTATTAATTATTATATTAATAACAACCTGTGGCACACAAAAACAGGAAATCTAGATGCTTTAGTAATCCCTCTTAATAATCTCGGTAATGGTTATCAAAATCTAAAAGTCCAAGCTTGTGATGATATTGGAAATTGTAGTGATGAAACAGTAAACTTCAATTTATTAATTAAAGATAATCCAGTTTCAATTTCTAAAAATAGTATATCTTTAATTTCGCCAAGTTCGAGTTTGGCTCTTAATTTAATCGACTTCCCCTTGCCGATAGTTTTCCAAGTCGCCAATCCCGTAAGACTTTCTCAACTAAATTTGGTTTTACGAGATGCTGAAGGAAAAATAACAGTCCCAAATATAATTAAATCTTTTTCCTCAAATCCTATAAATATTTCCTTAGAGTCGGCCCCAAAATCAGGTGTTTATTCTATTTTCGGAGAACTACATGATTTAAATGGCGATATTATAAAAAGTAATGAAATAATACTAACGGTTAAATAAACCAAAAACTTATAAAAAAATCATCCTTCCTGGGTGATTTTTTTAATTTATTTATGTGTTTCTTCTTAATGTTTTTTTCTTACTGACGAATAGGCATGACAATATATAAATACGTTTCATCTTTCTCAGGTTTTAAAACACAAGGAGTAGTGTTGTTTAAGACATTAATTCTGACCACATCGCCTTCAATATTGTTTAAACCATCTAGTAAATAACGATAGTTTATTGTAACTTCATTATCCCCACCCCTAACATCAGCCTCAAGTTCAATTTGGCTCTCACCACTGGTTCCTGAAAACGCTGAGACGACAATTTTTCCTTTAAAAAATAATAGGGTTATATCATTTATTCCTGTTTTGGAAAATAAGGCCGCTGCCTTAACCGCCCTAATCATTTCCGCTCTTTCAATAAGAACATTAGTTTGACTTGATGCCGGAATAATTTGTTTATAGTCAGGATAGTGACCATTAATTAAGCGGGAGATTATTTCAACCGAATCAACTGTAAATAAAATTTGATTATCTGACAAATATATTTTTACTTCCTGATCACCATCAACTTCTGACCCCTCAATATTATTTAAAATTCTTAATACCTCTTGAACTGTTTTAGCGGGCACAATTATTTTTTGTTCGCCTTCAATATCACTTACTTTAACCTCTAATTCACTTTCCGCTAGCCGATAACTGTCAGTGGCCGCTAAGTTCAATTTAGTTTTATTGAAGTCAAATAAGACGCCGGTTAATTCAATTCTATTTTCACTACTTGAAACTGCAAAAACAACACTATTTAAAGCTTTTTTTAATTCATTACACTTACATGAATAAAAACCTTGTCTCGGTAGAGTTGGAATTAAGGGAAACTCTTTTGCCTCTTCGCCTTTAATTTTTGTTTTATAATTTCCACATTCTACTTTAAGTTCATTTCCCGCCATTTCCAATTTAACCTTTTCCCCACTATTTAAAAGATTAACATATTCACTTATTAATTTAGAGTCGACTGTAAATTGACCCTCAGTTTCAATCTTTCCTCGAAGTTGATGAGTTATTCCAATTTCAAGATTAGTGCTAATAAATTCTATATTACCTTTTTCGGCTCTAATTAAAATATTACTAAGAATTGGTAAATTTATATTTCTGGTTGTGATGTGCCCAGTAATATTTAAGCCTCTTTTTAAATTTTCTTGTAAGCTTATAAATTGCATATGTTTATTTATCTGTATTATATATTAATTTATATATAAATATATAATAACAATAATAAGGGACGGGATAACTTTTTAATTTTGCTATTTTTAAACTTTTCGTTGGGAAAAATGTAGATTTTCTTGTTGATATAGCAGTTAGTAGTTAGGGTAAAGAAAATTGTGCTTTGTGAGTAAGTCCGCTTAATGGTTTTTTGTGCACTTTTTATAAATCTTTATTAAGACCTTAAGGACAGGATATCAACAGAGTAATTAACAGAATTTTTCAAAAACTGTTAATAAGTGTGACCAAATAATTGACGAATTGATTCTATTTCTTGTTTAACTTTTTCATTACCTTTTTCTTTTACCTCTTGATATATTTTATTATAAGCATGCATCGCGGTTGTATGATCGCGGCCGCCTAGTTCATTTCCAATAGTTGGATAGGAGGTATTTAACTCTTCTCTTATTAGATAAATTGCAATTTGGCGAGGCCAAACAAGTTCTTTTTTTCGACCGGCACTAATAATATCTTTATAACTAATATTATAAAATTTCGCCACTGCTTCAATAATTTCTTTAGGGGTCAATGATTTTGTCTGAATATTAGAAATATAATCACCTAAAACCTCTTTTACTGTTTTAAGGGACGGGGTAAGGCCTTTAAATTGATGAGAAGCAATAACTTTAATTAAAGCGCCTTCAAGTTCACGAATATTATTTTGAACATGTTCAGCAATATATAAAAGCATTTCTCTATCAAGCGCGCCCCCTTTTTCGATACATTTCTTTTCTAGAATAGCTATTTTTGTTTCAATGTCAGGTTTCCCAACATCGGCCACCATACCCGCTTCAAACCGTGAGACTAACCTTTTTTCAATTGCGGGGATTGATTTTGGCGCCCGATCAGATGTTAAAACAATTTGTTTGTCATTTTGAAGAAGTTCATTAAAGGTGTGAAAAAATTCTTCCTGAGTTCCATCTTTACCACCCATAAACTGAACATCATCAACTAAAAGAAGATCAACATTACGATATAAATTCTTAAATTCTTTAGCTTTTCCGGTTGTAACCGCCTGAATATAGTTATTGGTAAATTTTTCACTAGTTGTATAAAGAATTTTGTCATTCTTTTTTGCAACTTCATTACCAATAGCTTGGAGAAGGTGAGTTTTTCCTAAGCCAACACCACCATAAATAAAAAGAGGGTTATAAGATTTCCCTAAATTATTAACAACTGCTAAACAAGCGGCGTGCGCAAGTTCATTTCCCTTGCCGACTATAAAATTTTCAAAAACATAACGTGAATTAAGTCCGTGCTTACCGACGTTATTTCCATTACCACTAACAATATTGCTATGTACAGAAGATCCTGGTCCTTGGTTTACCGAAATTAACTGATCAATACTCTTTATTTCGTTATTACTTTGTGATTCAGTCTTTGATTCAGGGTTATTAATTTGAAAAGTGGCAGTATTTCCGCGCTTGAGATCGATTTTATAAATAATTTCCTTTATTTTCTGCTTACTAACATTTTCAAGGGCGCTGAGAGTGTTTTTATGATATTTTTCTTCAAGCCATTTTTTAACAAAAGCATTAGGGACACAAACAACAACTCTTTCATTTTCAAAAGATGAAATAAATGTATCTTTAAACCAAGTAATAAAATTAGCTCGGGATAAACTAACTTCAATCTCCCCTAAAACGGCCTGCCAAACTTGTTCATTCGTCATAAGCATGAGGTTTAAAATCATTTAAAAGAAATAATGATTTTGAGTTTTTATAATAATTTAATTATATTAGATAAAGCTGTTAATAACAAGATTGAGCCTTGTTTATGATATGTTGATAATATGTGTATAAGTCGTTTTAGCGCAAATAAGACCGGATTGACTTTAGTAAATAAAGATGTTATCTTATAGAAACAAATCAATTATTTACGTTAAATTGTAATTATGCCGAAAAGAACCTACCAACCGAATAAACGTCGGGCTAGTAAAAAACATGGATTTTTAAAGAGAATGTTGACTGCGGCTGGACGCGTTGTATTAAAGAGACGCCGTGATAAAGGTCGTAAAAGACTCTCAAAATAGTGTTAAGCGGCTCAAATGCTAGAGAAAAAAAATAGAATATGTTTAGACAAAGAGTTTGACCGCGCATTTAAAACCGGCCAATCTTTTTATGCTGGCATATTAGGCATAAAAGCAGCGAATAATAACTTATCTGAGACAAGACTTGGTCTCTTGGTGGGGCTTAAAGTAAGTAAGAAAGCAATTATACGCAACAAACTAAAAAGACAAATCAGGGCTATTATTGGGCAAGAAATACCTAAATTGAAAGAAGGTAAGGATATTGTGGTTATTGTCTTGCCTCCTATTATTGAGAAAAACTTCAGCGAAATAAAAGAGGCCTTGTTAAAAGGCTTAAAAAAGCTAAATCTGTATAAAAAAGTTAGTTAAAAGATATGTTAAATTTCTTTTATCAATTACCGCGACGAATATTGGTCGGGTTTATAAAGATATATCAAAAAACCATCTCCTTTGATCATGGTATTTTAAAAATATTCTATCCCCATGGTTTTTGTCGGTTTTACCCAAGCTGTTCTGAGTATGGAGTCCAGGCAATTACTAAATATGGTATCATAAAAGGAGGTTTAATGACTTCTTGGCGTGTTCTACGTTGTAACCCTTGGAATAAAGGCGGGAATGATCCAGTAAAATAATTTATTAATTAATTTTTAATATGGCAAACATTTTTACAATCGTTTTTTATCAACCAATTTTAAATTTATTGGTACTTTTATATAATACAATTGCTTTTCAGGATTTGGGAATTTCAATAATTCTCTTAACAGTTATTTTAAAACTTGTGCTTTGGCCTTTAGGGCAGCAATCAATTAAATCGCAAAAATCTTTACAAGATTTACAGCCAAAAATAGAAGAGCTAAAGAAGAAACATGCTGACAATAAAACTGAACTTAGTCGCGCCACCATGGAAATGTATAAAGAAAATAAAGTTAATCCTTTTTCTTCTTGTTTACCTCTCTTAATTCAACTTCCTTTCTTGTTTGCTGTTTACCGAGTCTTTAGAGATGGATTAAATAATAAATTAGATTTGGTTTATTCTTTTATAAATCGCCCAGAAGTAATTCATAGTATTTCATTTGGATTTTTAGATTTAAATAAGCCTAATGTTTATTTAGCCATTCTTGCTGGTCTCGCTCAGTTTTGGCAGGCAAAAATGATGATGACAAAACAACCGGCTATAAAAAGTGCTGGCTCAAAAGATGAAAGCATGACAGCAATTATGAATAAGCAAATGCTTTATTTTATGCCCGCGATTACAATTTTCATCGGAATATCTTTACCAGGTGGGCTTACTTTATATTGGTTTGTTATTACGGTTTTAACCGCCGCCCAACAATTATTTGTTTTTAAAAAAAAGAAAAAAAACGACGACAGTAATAATAAAATGATTGAAGGAGAAATAGTAAAATAATATAAACAAATAAAATAAAAAACACTCGTATTTATTACGAGTGTTTTTAAATTGGAAAAACTAATTAACTAAGGATTGGTACTAGTGCTGGTAACCGGGCTAGAACTCGCTTTAATTTCTGTAGGCGCTGTTGAACTTGCGCTTTTAGCACTAACACCGACTAAACATACTTCTTGCCAAGGAACATAGTGTGATGAAAAGCGTTTTTCTAGAATCGGAGTACTGGTCGCACCCTCAGGATAGATTACTTTATAGTCGAAATAAGTATCGGCGCCATTATGAGCTTTTTCAGTACATTTTTTTTGACCAGGCAATAAGTCAGTTGTTTCAATAATTTTTGCTGGAGCTGGTTTAACGATATTATAAATAACTGGAGTGGTGGTTGTAGCAACCCGGCCATCTTTTGTTCCCCAAAAATCGAAGTAAGCCATATTACCACTGATTCTTGATTGGATAAGAACGTAATTAGCAGAATCATTTATAAATTTTACATCAGGGTTGGGAATGTAAACAGCTGCGTCAGTTCCGGCCGGTTCATAATAAGAAACGCGATATGAATGGTTTCTCCTTTCGGTTATCGGTAGCCCGGAAGCAAGCGCCGCTCTGAAGACGGTAGTAGCGATTTGGCAAAGACCACCGCCATATTCGGGAACCGTCTTATTACCTTTGATAACTAATTCCGGTAAATAACCAGTTTTTTGACTAACATCACCCAAAGTTTTAACTAAGGAAAACTCTTCGCCTGGCGCCAAAAGAACTCCATTAACTGCAGCCGCTCCAACTTGGATATTTTTACGACGATTTGAAGTTGATCCTGAAAAATCTGATTGCCCAGTCCCAATAATCTCTTTAATATTTAAAGTGGCGTCAGAATTTAGTTTTTCAACACTTAAGTCATTAACTACTATCGGCACTACTCTTTGTCCGCTTAAAAAAGCCTTAGTAATTTTTTCAGCTGATAAATCGAGATTAACTTGTCGACCATCAGTGCCGGCCTGCCAGTTATCTACTTTTCCATTATTAATTATAAAGCGTGGACGCACTACTTCGAGATCAATTTCAGGAGAAACATTTATTTTTAAATATTCTTTTATTTTTTCTTGATCAAGAGAGAGACTAATAACACCGTTAAGTTCCTTGATACTTATCCAAGAAAGTAATTTAGCTGGTTTAATCGACCAAGTTTTAGTCGTCGAACTAGCGCTGGTAGGTTCACTATAAGTAAGATCTAGTTTTTCTTGCCCAACCATTTGTTTAGCTTCACTGGCGAGAGCACTTAAATCAGATGCCTTGACGCTTGGGTATCTTGTTCGTGTCTTAATCGTTATCGGGTTGGTATTTAAGGAGTCTAAATTTGTTTTTAATTCGGAAAATAATAAATCATAATTTATTTCCTTGCCTAATTTTTCGGATAAGGTTACAAGTTCACCGCCATTAGTTGAAACTGAAAAAGAAGCGTTAGTTGAAGGAATGTTTAATTCACTAAATGTTTCGTTAAGAAGAATTTTAAATTCCTCTTCATCAATAGTGTAGTGGGGTAAAAGACTTTTATTAACTGCGAACTTTAATCTAAAAATAAGGTAATGCCAAAAAGTGTCAGGATGACTAAAGGCTAGAGCTTCGTTAACAGAATCAGTATTATTAAAAATGAGAGCTGGATAAGATAAATCAGAGTCAAAAGAAGAGCTAGTTGGATCAATATTTATTGATTTAGAGCCATAGCGGAAATCTAGACCGTCGGCAAGGATAGCGTCTGTTTTTTTATTTAAAATTGCAAAAGCGCCTTCAAAGTTTTCTCCGGAAAGGTTTATTGAGGCAACGCTTATATTTGGATAGATTCGTTCCCGATAATTATTTTTCCAAGAAATATAAGTAAGTGAAAAAACGCAGATTATTAAAAAAGGCACTAAAAATAAAAGTGACTTCAAAATCCATTTTTTTGTTTTCATAGGTCGAACGGCCGCTTTAGTCTTTTTCTTTGACCTCAATCTGGCCGGGAATGTTTTTGTATAAACTAATTGTGAGAACACCGCTTTCAAGTTCGGCTTCAACATGACGATTGTCGACTTCAGCGGGAAGAATAATTGAACGAGAAAATGAACCCCAATAACATTCGCGATATAGATAATCTTCATCTCTAACTGTTTCTGTAACAGAACGAGTGCCCTTTATCGTTAAAAGGTCATGATGAAGTGATATTTTTAAATCAGCGGGCTTAACCCCAGCGATTGTAGATTTGATTATTATCTTTTTCTCTGTCTGGAAGACATCTATTGCCAGTTGTCCTTCTGATTCATTATCTTCATAATTCAACCATTCATTTATTGAGGGCTCGGGATTTTCTTGAACCAAAGTATTTGTGGCCACTTTCTTATTGAAAATCATATGTTTATATTCTTTCTCTTAATTTACCAATTTTTTGAAGAAATGTAAATGATAAAAACAAAAAATCTTCGTTAAAAACGAAGAAATTTTAATCTGTGGGCCCGACAGAACTCGAATCTGTGACCTCTACGATGTCAACGTAGCGCTCTAACCAACTGAGCTACGAGCCCAAAATGTTTCTGTGGGCATAGATGGACTTGAACCATCGACCCCCGCTTTATAAGAGCGGTGCTCTAACCAACTGAGCTATATGCCCATTATAATGACCGCCAATAAAGATTGCAAGTATGGCCTAATAATAGTTTTGTTTTATTTTATACCATTAAGCGCTTAATTTTTCAAGTTTATTTTTTATTTCAGGAATTATATCAGAGCTAAGGGTTTCAATGTCTTTTTTGATTATTGCGGAAGCCGTTTTTATTGTTCCCTGGACTTCATAATCTTTTATAAGCTCTAGCGCGTTAATATTTTTGAGAGAATATATTATAATTCTTGTTGAGGCTAAATCATTTTCACAAAAAATAATAGCTAATTTAGCATTTGGAATATTCATTATTAATTCATCAATAATATCAGTTAAACTTTCAGGCGCCGAATCTGTTTCCTGAAAATCTTTTAAATATATTTTAGACCAAATCAATTCTTCATTATTTTCTGAGCGAAGATTATTAAGGACTCGACCCCATAATTTAAGAGTATTTAAATCAAGCGACCGAAATAAATGGGTTACAATCTCTTCTCGATCGGCTCCAAGCGATATTAGCTGCGAGGTTGTTAGAAGCGTGCGCGGGGTAAGGTTTGAAGTTTTAAAATTTCTTGTTTTTTGGATAATACCAGCTAGAAGGCAAGTAGCAATATTCTCATTAATTAAATCGGATTTGTAATCTTTGAAAAGATAAAAAAGAATTTCAGAAATTGCTACCGCATTTAAGTCAACTAAATTTATTTGCCCAAAACCCTCATTGGTTGCCTTATGATCTATATTTATAATAGTCGTTTTATAGAAGAATTCGACATTATTATCATAAAGCTTGCCTAGCGACTCAAGATCGCTCGCGCCAATAACAATAATTAAATCATGTTTAAATTCGCCTACTTTAGAACTTACATCTTCTGGTTTAAACCAGCCCTCAGATGGTGAAATAATGAAATTAAGAGTATTGTTTTCAACCAAGTATTTAATTTGATGAACTTTAGCCTGGCTAATATCAACTGAGACAATAAAGCGGCGAAGGTTATTTAAGTTTGTCTGGATTAGGCTATAATTAGGTAAAAAAGAGAATAAATGCTTTTTATCTTCAGGTTCTTGAGCAGCAACAGATACCTCGAAACCGGCGAGCTTTAAAAATGAATAAAGCGCTAAAGCCGAAGAAATAGCATCGCCATCGCGGTCGGTCGGAAAAATAATCAAAATATTCTTTGAAGATTCTATTTGTTTAATAATTTGTTGTTCTAAATTGAGCATTTTTTAACATTAAAAATCTGTCTAAGCGCACTTAGACGACCCTTTAATATATAATGAATATCACTCAAAGTCAAGGATGGCAATAGTTGACTTAAGGCCGTTTTTTTGGTAATTTTAAGTTATGAAAATTGACTTAGAAAAGGCTTATAATCCAAGTGAAAATGAGGATAAAATCTATGAAAAATGGGAAGAGTCAGGTTATTTTAATCCCGATAATTTAGATTTAGCTCCTGACGCAAAAGGCTATACAATTATTCTTCCGCCGCCAAATATCACTGACAAGCTTCACATTGGTCACGCCACCATGCTCGCCATTGAAGATCTATTAGTTCGCTATCATCGTCTACTGGGTGAGCGAACATTATGGTTACCAGGGACAGATCATGCCGCGATTGCCACTCAAAACGTGGTTGAAAAGCGAATTTTTAAAGAAAAGGGGCTAACGCGTCATGATTTAGGCAAAGAAAATTTTTTAGAAGAGGTTTGGGCATTTTTAAAAACAACTCAAGGAACAATATTACATCAAACAATAAAATTAGGGGCTTCAATGGATTGGTCGCGCTTAGCTTTTACGCTTGATGAGCAAAGAAAAGTCGCGGTTAGGACAATGTTTAAAGAAATGTACGACGAGGGCATAATTTATCGCGGCGAGAGGATAGTTAATTGGTGTCCACGCTGTAAATCGACTTTAGCGGATGATGAGGTTGAATATAAAGAACAAATAGCGAAAATTTACACCTTTAAATATGACAAAGATTTCCCAATTGCTATTTCAACTACTCGTCCGGAAACTAAATTAGGAGATTCGGCGGTGGCTGTAAATCCTAAAGATGAACGTTATAAAAAATATATTGGCAAAGAATATAAAGTTAACTTTTGCGAGCAAGAATTAAATATAAAAATTATTGCCGACCGAAATGTAGAGTCAGACTTTGGAACGGGTGCTCTTGGCGTTACGCCTGCTCATTCAATGGTTGATTGGCAAATGGCACAATCGAATAATTTAGCAATCATTAAAGTTATTAGCGAGGATGCTAAAATTTTGCCAGGATTTGGAAAATTTTCTGGCTTGAATGTCGCTGAGGCGAGAACCGCTATTATTGAAGAATTAAAAACTCAAGGTTTATTAGAAAAAGAAGAAGAGTTAACAAATAATTTATCGGTTTGTTATCGCTGTGGCACCGCCATTGAACCGCTAGCTTCTAAACAGTGGTTTGTTTCAGTTGATAAGAAATTAGAAAGATTGGGCGGTCTATCACTAAAAGAAAAATCAATCGCGGTTGCCGAGACCGGAGAAATTGAATTCATCCCTGAGAGATTTAATAAAAGATATCTTGATTGGATGAATAATTTACACGATTGGTGTATATCGCGACAAATTTGGTTTGGTCACGATATTCCGGTTTGGTATAAAGGAGATGAAATACAAGTTTGTATTAATTCGCCTAAAGAAGACGGCTGGATTCAAGATCCAGATACACTCGATACTTGGTTTTCTTCAGGGATGTGGACATTTTCAACTCTTGGTTGGCCAGAAAATTTTAAAGACGGGAAAAAGCTTAATGATTTGGCTAGATTTTATCCGACGCAGGTGCTTGAAACCGGCTATGAGATACTTACTCTTTGGGTTTCAAGGATGGTCATGATGTCTCTTTTTGCTTTAGGAGAAATTCCTTTTGAAAAAGTTTACCTTCATGGCATGGTCCAGGATAAAAATGGCAAAAAAATGTCTAAATCGAAAGGTAATGGTATTGATCCACTTGATATGATCGAAAGATATGGAGCGGACGCAACCCGCCTATCTCTTTTAATGGGATCTACTCCGGGAAATGATTTACGCTATAGCGAAGAAAAAAGTGAGGCCAAGAGAAATTTTATAAATAAACTCTGGAATATCTCCCGGTTTATTCTTAGTGCGACTGATGAGAAATTTTTTGATGTTTCATATATAAACGCACCGCAAGCGAAAACAGAAAATGATAAATGGATATTAAGCGAGTTAATGAGTACTATTTATTCGGTTAATAATTACTTAACAAGTTTTAATTTTTCTCTCGCCGCCGAAGAGTTAAGCGATTTTACTTACTCTAGGCTAGCTGATTGGTATTTAGAAATAGCCAAGGTTGAAAAAGATAAAGAAGAAATACTAATTTATATTTTAAAGAATTTATTAATTCTTTGGCACCCCTTCATCCCCTTTGTTACAGAAACGATTTGGGATAGTTTTAATAAGACCTTGTTGATGGTTGAAAAATGGCCTAAAGATATTTCTGTAAAAACGGAGGAGCGCGAAATCTCATCGGAAAAGGTAAGTTTTAATTTACTTCAAGAAATTGTTATCGCTATTCGTAATGCGCGGAGTGAAAATAAAATTGATGCTTCAAGAAAATTAGAGGCTATTATTTATGGACACAAGAAAACTGAACTTGTAAGCGCTCAAAAAGAGTTAATAAAGAATTTAAAAACTGGTCTTGCGAGCATAGAGGTTAAAGAAGATGGGCCTAAAATAGAAGGAGCGATTATGGTTGTAACTAGTGAGCTAGAAATTTATCTTCTGGGAGCAATCGACGAAGTTAAAGAAAAGGCTCGCTTAAGTAAAGAAATAATAAATCTCCAGAAATTAATTAACTTGCAAGAACAAAAATTGAAAAATGATGATTTTGTTTCAAGAGCTCCTGAAAAAATAGTATTAGCTGAAAAAGAAAAATTAAATAATTATAAGCAAGAATTAAATAAAATCAGCGATTAATAAAAAACCTATGACTTTAAAAAACTATTTGTTTGTAATGTCGGTTCTAACAGCAATCTGCTGGGGTATTTTTATTTTTGTGGCTAGTTTAGTTGATCCCACGGCGACAAATTGGCTAGGCTATGGCCTTTTTTATCTAGCTCTATTTTTGTCTTTGAGCGGAACGACGGCGTTAATCGGTTTTATTTTTAGATTTGTCGCTTTAAAAAAAGAGTTGGCCTTTAATCTAGTTAAACTGGCTTTTCGCCAATCATTTTTATTCTCATTATTTATAGTATTTCTTTTAATTTTAAAATCTTTACAGCTTTTTAACTGGGTGAATTTATTATTACTTGTTATTATCTTTGCAATTTTAGAATTATTTTTAATAAGCTACAAAAAAAGCCGATAAATAAAAAAAAGCCGAGTTATATAAGAAATAAATATGAAAAATAAAATACAGAAAATACGAGCTGAATTCCTTGAGCAACTGGCACTAGTTAAAAATAGTGAAGGCTTGCGTGATTTAGAGTTAAAGTATTTATCACGTAAGGGAAACTTTAGTGAAATTATGCATAGCTTGAAAGATTTAGAAGAAAATCTACGTCGTGAGCTTGGTGAACTAGCTAACTCAGTTAAACAGGAGATGCAAATAAAGTTTGAAGAAGTACGAAGCTCATTAGAGACTTATGCTAAAAAAAGTGAATTTGTTGATGTTAGTTTGCCAGGCGAAAAATTTCCTAATGGGCACCTTCATCCAATAACTCTCGTTCAAAATGAATTAGAAGATTTATTTACTTCTTTAGGTTTTATGATTGGGGATGGTCCCGAACTTGAAAGTGATTATTATAATTTCACGGCTTTAAATGTGCCACCACTTCATCCCGCGCGCGACATGCAGGATACTTTTTATATTGATTCAAAAAATAAAGAAGGCCAATATGATTTAGTGATGCGCACCCAGACTTCCCCGGTTCAGATTCGTTTAATGCAGAAATATGGGGCGCCGCTTAAGGCTCTAATACCTGGGCGTTGTTTTCGAAATGAGGCTACGGACTCTCGCCATGAACATACTTTTTATCAAGTCGAGGGAATAATGGTTGGGCGAGATATCAATTTTGCTAATTTAAAAAGTTTATTAGAAATAGTTGGTAAAAAATTATTTGGGCAAAACACCGAATTTCGTATGCGTCCAAAATTTTTCCCTTTTGTTGAACCCGGGAACAATGGTGAATACACTTGTTTTTTGTGCGGTGGAAAGGGTTGTCGAGTTTGTAAATATACTGGTTGGTTAGAAATAGTTGGCGCGGGTCTAATTCATCCCGATGTTTTAAGAGCCGGCGGAATTGATCCGGAAGTATATTCTGGTCTCGCTTTTGGTTTTGGCTTAAATCGTCTCGCTATGCTTAAGTATAATATTGGTGACGTTCGCTTGTTTAATAGTGGCGATCTTAAATTTTTGGAACAATTTTAATTTTATGTATATTTCTCTTAATTGGTTAAAAGACTTTATTAAACTATCTTCAAAAATTGATGCCGCGACTATTTCCCAGGAACTTACTAGTCATACGGTTGAAGTTGAAGGTTTTATAAATCAAGCGAAACAGTTTGATAAAATTGTTATTGCTAAAGTTTTAGAAGTAAAAAAACATCCAAATGCGGATCGTTTACGTTTGGCGCTAGTCGATATAAAAACTAAGAAACTTAATATTGTTTGTGGAGCGCCTAATCTTGCCGAGGGTCAGTTAGTCCCCGTAGCGTTAATTGGTGCAATTTTACCAGGCGGCCTTGAAATAAAAGAATCGGAAATTAGAGGTGAAAAATCTTCCGGAATGATTTGCGCCGAAGATGAGCTTGGTATCGGAAAAAATCATGAAGGAATAATTGTTTTGCCAGAAACTGCAAAGATAGGAGAAAGTTTTGCTAAATATTTAAAGGCTAACGATGTTATTTTAGAAGTTGATAATAAATCTCTTTCTAATCGGCCAGATTTATTAAATCATTATGGCATTGCACGAGAACTAGGTGTAATTTTTAATACAACGATCAAGCCATATGAAAAATTTTTAGATAAGAAAATCAAGTTTTTAGATGCAAAACAAAATGAGCTGGAAGTAAAAGTTGAGGATAAAGAAGCCTGTCCTAGGTATATGGCAGTTAAAATAGACGGGCTTGAAGTTAAGGAGTCTCCGGCCTGGTTAAAAGAAAGATTAATTGCGGTTAATCAAAAGCCGATTAATAATTTAGTTGATTTAACTAATTATGTAATGCTTGAGTGCGGCCAACCGCTGCATGCCTTTTCGGCTGATAAAATAGAAAAAATTATTGTGCGTCGAGGATATAAAAATGAAACAATCGAAACATTGGACGAAAAAGAAAGAAGTTTGAATGAAGAAGATTTGCTAATTTGTGATAATAAAAATGTATTAGCTATTGCCGGAGTAATGGGAGGACTTAATAGTGGTATAAATAAAGAAACAACTAGTATTATTCTCGAAGCAGCTAATTTCAAAGCTGGAGTTATTCGTAAAACTTCACAGAGACTGGGATTGCGAACGGAAGCGTCCACTCGTTTTGAAAAATCATTAGATGCAAATTTATGTGAAGTTGCCCTGCTGAGATTCCTAATGCTTTTAAAGAGCCTTTGCCCCTTAATGAAAATAAGTAGCTCTTTAATTGATATTAAAAATAAAAATGAGGAAATCAAGCCAATAGTAATGGACTTAAACTGGTTGAATAAAAAAATTGGTCAGGAGATTCCAAAAACAGAAGTAATTAAAACTTTGAAAAACCTTGGCTTTAAAATTGCCGATGAAAAAGAGGATATATTTTCTATTAGTGTTCCCTCTTGGCGGGCGACAAAAGATATATCGAGCAAGGAAGATATTGCTGAGGAAGTCTTGCGAATATATGGTTATGATAATATTAAGTCAGAGCTACCACTAGAAACACTTAGATTACCGGAGGTAAATGAGGAAAGATTACTGGAAAGAAAAATAAAAAATATTCTTGCTCTTAAGTTTGGATTGAGCGAAGTTTATAATTATTCTTTTTATGGGGAAGATCAATTAAAAAAATTAGAAATTGATTTTACAAAAAACCTTAAACTGGCTAACCCCTTATCTGATTTGCAGACGCTATTACGACAATCTTTGGTACCGGGATTAGTGGCTAATATAAAAAATAATCAGTCAAAAGCTACAGATCTAAGTTTTTTTGAAATGGGAAGTGTTTTCTTTAACGCTGTCGGTGATATTAAAAAAGAACAATCAGGAGATGAAACCTTGCCCTACCAGGAAAAGCATCTTGGGCTAATTTTAGCTGGCGATAGTGATGAAATTTTCTCGAAACTGAAAGGAATTATTAATAACTTATTGCAATTGTTAATTGATTTTAACGTTGAAACGGAATTCTCTTTAACTGAAGAGCTCCCGGGATGGGCAGATAAGAATAGTTCAGCTCAAGTAAGCGTTCTAAATAAAAACATTGGCTTTATTACCCTGCTTAACAAAGAAGTCATAAATAACGTTAATTTAAAGAAGATAGTCGCAGTCGCTGAAATTAATTTTAACGCTTTAGCGGAAATACTCTTGAGTTTAGCTTCAACTATATATCAGGAACCGAGAAAATATCCGACCGTCGTTCGTGATCTAGCTTTTGTTATAAATGAAAAAATATTGTATAATGAATTTAAGAAAGAATTAATTGAGTTTAACCCTTTAATAAGATCAGCGGAACTATTCGATGTTTATAGTGGCAATAATTTAGCCAGTGATGAGAAAAGTTTAGCGTTTCATCTTAACTTTCAATCTGAAGAAAAGACACTAACAACAGAAGAAGTTGATTCGGTAGTAACAGCTTTAATTCAAAGGTTAAATGAGAAATTTGAAGCCAAATTAAGAAATTAAGTTTTAATATAATTACAAATAATATGATTTTAACATCGAATGATATTTTAAATGTGGTGTTAGCAATCTGTATCGCCGTCTTAACCTTTTTTCTTTGCTTAGCGATATATTATTTTGTTGATAGTGTTAAAAGAATAAATAAAATTACTAAGAAAGTTGAAGGAACGGTGACTAAGGCAGAGGAGGTAGTAATCATGGCTAAGGATAAACTTAAAAACAGCCCGGCTTATTTTATGATTTTAGCTGAGTTAGCTAAAAAGGCGGTGGCGTTTGTTCAAGAAAAAAAAACACGTAGTAAAGAAAAGGCTAATAAGAGTAATAAGAAATAAATAAATTAACACATTTATACATATACCGATAGTAATAAAAAAGTCCGGCGCACTGCCGGGCTTTTTTATTAATTAAATTTTTTTCTTTTTAACTCTCTTCCGCAGTATCTTTCTTAATCTTTTTTTCTTTTTCGATATAACCACATTCTTTATTACTACATCTTATTTTATTTGTTTTAGTATCTTTTATAACGAGACCGCCACAGTCAGGACAATCACGACCAACTGGTTCGCCCCAATAGGCATTTTTACAATTAGGATAATTATTACAAGCCCAAAAAGCACCACGCTTACTAAATTTTTTAACAATTTTACCTTCATGACATACTGGACAAGCAACTTCTTTCCCGCCCTCGCTCGCTTCAGAAATATTTTTTATATTTTTACATTTAGGGTAAGCGCTGCAGGCTAAAAATGGACCAAATTTACCCACACGAACTTTCATTGCTGAACCGCACTTTTCACAAACTTCGCCGTCGTATTTCTTTTGCATTTCTGCAATTTTTGGGTCAACTTCTTTTTTTTCATAAGTATTTCCCTCGCCGGTGAACTTTTTAATGTTTTTGCAATCAGGGTAGCCACTACAAGCTAGGAATTTACCGAAGCGTCCGATTTTAATAATCATTGGTGCTTTGCATTTTTCACAAATCTCTGTTGATTTTTCTTCTGGCATAATGTCTGTTTTTTTAATTTCTTCTTCTTTCTTTTTTAAATTTTCGTGAAAGTCACTATAGAACTCACTTATAACTGGCTGCCATTCTTTCTTGCCGTTAGCAATTGAGTCGAGATCATCTTCCATTTTAGCTGTAAAAGCATAATCTACTATTTTTGGAAAATGGTTTATCAGTAAATCTATAACTACGAAAGCAATGCTGGTTGGTTTTAATTTTTTATTATCATCGCGTTCGACATAATTACGGGTAATAATAGTGTTTATCGTCGGCGCATAAGTAGACGGCCGGCCAATATCATGTTTTTCTAATTCTTTTACCAATCCGGCATCGGAATAGCGAGCGGGTGGGTTTGTTGTATGTCCGTCAGCTCTTAATTCTAACAAGGAAAGAATATCTTTTTCTTTTAAGATTGGTAATTCTTGCTCTTTAGTTTTCTCAGGCCAAATTTTTAAGTAACCAGGGAAAACTAGCGTTTGTCCATTGGCTCTAAAAGTATATTCATCCTTTTTATCACTTGCCTTAACATCAATTATTGTCGCGGCTAGAGTAGCTGGCGTCATTTGACTGGAAACGGCTCTTTGCCAAATTAGTCGATAAAGACGTTCTTGATTTTTATCAAGTTTGCTGGCTAATATTTCTGGTGTGATATTTGCTTCCGTTGGGCGAACAGCTTCGTGCGCCTCTTGAGCATTTTTACTTTTTCCTTTATAAACCTGACCCCCTTTAATAGCATACTCCTCACCAAGATTTTTTTTAATCCACTCATAAGCATCGCCAAGGAACTTTGGAGAGAGGTTTAATGAGTCGGTTCTCATGTAGGTGATATAGCCCTCTTCGTATAATTTTTGCGCAATCATCATTGTTTGCTTAGCACTAAAGCCAAGTTGACGATTGGCTGCTTGCTGGAGGGTCGAAGTTGTAAACGGAGCTGCAGCGTTCTTTTTTACTTGTTTCTTTTCAATTTTTTCAACAATATATTCAGAGGATTGTAAATTTAATTTTATTTTTTCGGCCTCTTCTTTTTTAAGGCTTAATTTATTAAAAGTTTTGTTTTTAATCTTATACAAATCGGCTGTAAATTGATTTTTTTTATCATCAAGGCTTAAATCAGCCGAAAGGCTCCAATATTCTTCGGTCTTAAACGCTAAAATTTCTCTTTCTCTTTCAACGATTAGTCTCGTAGCGACGCTCTGAACACGCCCAGCTGATAATCCTTTAGCAACCTTCTTCCAAAGAAAAGGCGAGAGTTCATAACCAACCAAACGATCAAGAATGCGACGGGCTTGCTGAGCGTCAACCATATCTTGATCAATTTGGCGTGGATGTTCTAGGGCTTCTAAAATAGCGCTTTTAGTAATCTCGTGAAAAGCAATTCTTTTAGTTTTTTTAATATCTAGGCCGAGTGCCTGAACTAAGTGCCAAGCAATAGCCTCTCCTTCGCGATCTTCATCGGAGGCGAGGATAACTTCTACTGATTTTTTAGCCGCTGATTTTAAAGTGCTTACTGTTTTTCTTGCTTTATCCGGAATAACATATTCAGGCACAAAATTATTTTTTAAATCGATTCCCATTTTGCTTTGCGGTAAATCCCGAATATGGCCGAATGAAGATTCGACCTGATAATTTTTATCTAGGAATTTTGCGATAGTCTTGGCTTTAGTAGGAGACTCAACGATAATTAAATTCATATATAAAATAATTTAATTAATATCATAGCCGATATCCGTGCATTTAGCAACGCCCCGGATTTCTAATATACTTAGTGTACTATTTATCAGCGCAGTGTCAAGTTTGGTTTTTTTTATAATTTCATCGACACTAATTGTCTCCGCGCAATCGTGCGCTTGTTTAATTAAGTCATAGATTAGCTTTTCGGTCTCAGTATTTAAAGTAATATGTGGTGATAATTTTTTAGTTGTTAGCTCGTCAATTGACTCGTTTATATCATATGTTTCGAGGATATTTGACGCTCGGAGAACACTTATCGCGCCGGCTTTAATTAAAGTATTTGGACCTTTTGAAAATTCGGAAAAAATATTACCCGGGACTGCTAATACTTCTCGATTTTGATCTAATGCGTGGGCGGCCGTGATTAATGCTCCTGACGGTTCTTTGGCTTCGATTACTAAGCAGGCTCGAGCTAGACCAGAAATAATTCGGTTTCGTTGCGGGAAGTTTTGTTTGAGAGCTGGAGTTCCTAAAGGAAATTCGGATATGATTAGTCCTCCATTTTTTAGTATATCTTTAGCGAGATTACTATTTGCGGGTGGGTAAAAATTTTTTGAATCAAGGCCTGTTCCTAAAACTGCGATTGTTAGGCCATTGTTTAATAAGGTAATTTTATGCGCTAAGGCGTCTATGCCTAGGGCTAACCCACTTACTATAATCAGTCCGGCATTAATAATTGGTGGCAATAGTTCGCTGAGTATTTTTTCGCCGTAGGCGCTGTGATTTCTTGAGCCAACGACCGATAAATAATTATTGCAGTTTCTTTGAAAAATGCTTAGTGAGCCTTTGTAATATAAAAGAAAAGGCGGGTCAGAAATCTCTTTTAAAATAGCCGGATAATTATCATCGTTCCAGGTTATAAAGTTAATGCCCTCTTCTTTTAAGTCGGTAATCATTTTACTTAAATCGAAGGTTTTGCGCCAGCTAGTAAATTCACTTACAAGTTTTTCGCTTAAGCCAGCTCGATTAAGTTCAACCGCCGATGCGCAATATGCTTCCACTGAGGAACAAAAATATTTTTCTAAGGCCGTCATTCTTACTGGGCCGATTTTAGTGAAACAATTAAAGGCGAGTAGCGCCTCTCGGTTATTAATTTTTTCCATAAGATTAAATAAAATCCCTCTAAGTTTTTTAGAGGGATTTTATATTTATTTTAGATTGTCTTTATTTATTTTTGCAAATACTTCTTTTAATTTTTCTTTTTCTTCGTGGCTAAAAGGGGTAGTAACAAATTTTATTGGCGGAATATGAACGCGTAGCAATTCATTTTTAATTCCGAGACGGATCCGAGTAAATTTCTTTGTTTTGAGATAATCGATAATTGACTGAATACCGCGATGGCCGGCACTTCCTGAATCAGTCGCAAGTTTTAATTCCCCAAAATCAATATCTAGATCATCTTGAATCACTGTCAGAACGTCTGTAAGGTCGGCGTCCTTTTTATTTATAAGACCAAAACTTTTCGGTAATAATTTATAGTAATTTAATATTTTTTGAACTGCCTGGCCGGAGTTGTTCATGAAGGTGAGTGGTTTAACGTATAAAACATCTCCTGCTTCATAGATTAAAGCTTGAAATTTTTTGCTTTCAAGCCATTTAACATCACCTAAAAGATTATCTAGCGTTAGCCAGCCAATATTATGTCGTGTATTTTTGTATTGTTCCCCAGGATTACCTAGGCCGACAATAATTTTCATATGATTACTCGTTATAAGTTGTGTGTGATTTTCTTTCTTTGGTTACTGAAGTATGAATCGGAGTTCCCGTAAATCCGTACTTTTCTCGCAGACGATTTTCAATAAAGCGAACATAAGAAAAATGAAGATCATCGTTTGGACCGATACGAACAACGAAAGATGGCGGATTATGCTTTGTTTGTTTAAATTCGTAAATATGAGGTGCTTTTAAACCTTTGCCTTTAGCGGGGCGATGAAGTTTAACAACATGACTTAGGAATTTTGAACATTGCGAGTCACTAAGTTCAAGGGCACGGTCGCTAGCAATAGTTAAAATTAAATCAAGAATTTTATTAACCTTTTCACCAGTTTTGGCTGAAATAAATTGTAGTGGTGCCCAAGTTGCAAAAGGAAGTTTATCGTAAATTATCTCTGTCCATTTTTTTGTATCGCGTGGGTCTATTAAATCCCATTTATTGGCGATAAAAATTAAACTCTTTTGGCGATCAACAATTTCTTGAATAATTTTAGCATCTTGGCGAGTAATTGGCTCACTAATATCCATTACTAAAATAGCGATATCGGCCTTATCTAAAGATTTAAGTGATTTTAAAATTCCCGGTTTTTCTAAACCCTTTCCTTTTGTTCCCTGTTTAGAAATTCCGGCCGTATCAACAAGGGTAATTTTTTTATTTTTATAAAAAACCTCTGTGTTTTGTGGTTCGCGGGTTGTGTGGGCGATAGGACTGACAATTACTCTTTCATAACCGAGAATTGAATTTAAGAGCGAGGATTTTCCGACGTTTGGTTTACCAATAATACAAGCGTTAATTGGTCGGTCGTCTGGATTTTCAATAGCCTTCTTATTTTTCTTCTTTTTATCTATTCGATTTATAATAATGTCTAAAAGATCGCCCGTACCCATACTGCTAGCTGCGGAAACCGTAACCGGTTCGCCGAGTCCTAGTTTATTAAACTGAGCCGCTTCCGAAGCAGCGCGAAAATTATCAACCTTATTAGCTATTAACATTATTTTTTTACTATAACTTGGGCTTTTCTTTAGCGCCTTAGCTAGCTCCCCGTCTTCAGGTAATAGTCCCGCTTTAGTATCAACGACAAACAAAATTAAATCAGCACGATCTAAATAAGTGCGTGCTTGTCTTTGTGTTTGTGTATCAATATCATTATCGGCCAATTTTTTTGTTAACAAATATCTCCAGTCAAGAATTCCGGCGGTGTCGACTAATTCAAAAGCGCTGTTATCCCATTCTACTATTCCTAAATTACTGTCACGCGTTGTGCCGGCAATATCAGAAACAAGTGCTTGCCTTTTTTCAATCAGGCAATTAAAAAGCGTTGACTTCCCCACATTGGTTCGTCCGCACATAACCACTAAAGGCAGTTTGTTTTTTACGGGGTTTGTCATAAAATTATTTTTTTAATTATTCTTATTGGCGTTAGTCCCAAGTATAAGTAAAAAGTCAGATTCATTGGCGCCTGTTTTATAAGGTTCAAGCCAGTCCGGAGAATTAAAAGCCTGAGTAGCGCCAGTTAGTTTTTTAAGAGCTATTAAGGAATCATTTTTTTGTCCGGCACTTAAATCATAAATAACCGAGCGCTCATAGTTTCTTTCAACAGCGTTGCCGGTACCAACTACCTTGAACTTATATGTTTCTAAAGTGGTGGACATTTTCCCAGCTAATCCAGCTACCCAGGTTCCATTAGCGATAAAGACTTTGGCATTATCAGTTATTGGGTCGACCGTTTTTGTGCTTATATTTGTATTGGTAGCGTTAAAAATATTTTGAACCATGCTTCTTATTTCTGAGTAATTACCGGAACGGGGAGTTAAAATATAAGCTCCGTCCTGGCCAGAGCCAGCAACTAGGTAGCCGTCGGGCGCGTCACTTAATACTTTATTTATAATCTGATCTTTCTTTACATCTTTAAAAAGATCCCAGAGACGAATAATTTCCCAAGTACTAATATTTGTAGAAACGTCTTGGTTAAATTCACTGATTAATTTCGTCAGAACAACTGGATTTAATAAAGTTTGACGGGATAGAAGCTTTTCTTTAACCGCCTCAAGTAGTAATTGCTGACGTCGGGCACGAGCAAAATCAGAGCCCTCTACGCCTAAAGCATGACGACTACGTGCATATTTTAAAGCTAAGGTACCATTCATTTTTGTGGGCCCAGCGGTAAAACGGAGATGCTCAAAACGAGCGTAGTAATTTGGGTTGTCTTCTTGACCGTATGCTGGGTATGTATAATCATCAAAAGAATTTTCGACATTAATTTCTACGCCGCCAATTTCGTCGATTACTCTCTTAAAGCCTTCAAAATCTATTCGAACATAATAGTTTATCGGTTCTTGAAGAACTTCACTTATGGCCTTGCTGGTTTCTGTTCCACCAGATCCGGCTAGTTTCTGTTCGGCGTAAGCATTGACGCTATTTATTTTTCGCCACCCACTAACAGCCGCCGTCAAATCTCTAGGTATTGAAATAAGAGAAACTTGCTTAGTGGTCGGCTTTAGACTCGCGAGCATTATCGTGTCTGTTAAATTACCGCCATCATGGTTGCCACCGCCAATACCAAGTAACAGAATGTTTATACGATCATTTTCTTCGCCGGCTAATTGTTTATCGGCAGCCGGTACTAATTGTCTGATTTTAGAAAAAAAATCTAGTCCGGGAATCCAATTAGTCGCATTTTGGCTAGACATTAAAACTTCCCCTGAAAAAACCAAAGCGATTACTACAATTGCAATAATATAAAGAGTTATTCTCTTTCTTTTTTTATTTTTAATTATTAGTTCCGCGTCGGGCAAATAACCTTGGGTCTTTCGTTCCATTTCTTCTGCTTCTTGCATTTTTTGCTTAAAATCTATCATAAATAATAAAAAATTCTGTCTAATGAAGAATTATTCTTAGGTATATTTCTATGTTGTATTATAAGCGTCGGAAGGCCTTTTGTCAAAGACGAAAAAGATAAGAAATACTTCTTTAATTCATAGTTTAACTAGTCTTATTCCTTTTATGTTTATGTTAATTGACGGTATTTGCTTATTCTGATATATTTGATACACTTACCGACCGGTAAGTGAGAAGTTAATAATTTAAAATATATGAAAACTATTTTAAAAGATTGTCAAAAAAATGCTCAAGGAACTAAAGAGGATATTATCGATACGGCACGAAAGTATTTTTCCGAATATAACTATTTGAGCGTTTCCATGGAGGATATAGCCAAAAAACTTAAAATTACTAAAGCCGCCTTATATTACCACTATACCGGTAAATCAGAAATATACAGAAAAGTATTAGACGGAGTAACATTTGATTTAAACATAATGATGAATCGAGCCTTAAATCAAAAAACTTCCGAAAAAAAATTATACAAATTAATTAAGAGCTACTTAGATTTCGGTATTAAAGAAAAAAACCTTATTAAATTCTTAATGGTTAAATTACCCCAAACCAAATCTGACGAATCTGAAATAAATAAACACTTTGCTAAATTTAGAGAGCAAGTAGTTGAAATCATTAGTCCAGTAATAAAAGAAGTTTTCGCAAGCAAGAAGATAAGGAAAAAATTCGATAACCGATTAGTAACTTCCCTACTGACGAACATGATGGACGGATTACTATTAGAACATTCATTTCTTAATAAAAGAATTAATTCGGATAAAATATCAAGACAAATAATCGACTTAATTTTTTAGTATGAAAAAAAAATTTAAATTAGCCCTATTTTTAGGGTATAAATCAATTGTTAATGGGAATAAGCGGATTATTGTTTTAATGATATTTATTCTTTCTTTGGCTTTTGTAAATTTAATTTTTGTTGCCTCTATTTTAAACGGCGTGACGACAACGCAAAATAATCAGATTATCAATAATTCTGTGGCGAATATTGTTATTGATCCACAAGAAAAACCAACTAGAGAAAATTATGTTACACATACTAGAGAATTGAGAAAACAAATTGAAGATTTGCCCGGCGTGATTGCAACAGCGGCGCATTATAATCTTATAGCTACTTTCGCGTATGATAAAAATAAGGATGGCCAATATAAATACGGTTCTTGGCCAGTTATCGGTGTTGACCCTGAAGAAGAATCACGAGTAACAGAAATACCGCAACATATCATTGCTGGTCGTTATTTGGAGGGTGTGGGGAGCGGAGATGTTGTCTTGGGGGCAGATATCACCGGTGGATATAACGATGCAGACGGAGAAATTAATAGCCTTGGTGGAGCAAAAGTAGGTGAAAATATCAATATAAGTTTTGGAAATGGCGTAAATAGGAAATATACAATTAAGGGCATTTCTAAAGTTAAATTTATTTTAGCCGACGCGACTGCCTATATTACAGCTAGAGAAGCGAGATCTATTCTACAACTTTCAGATGATAGAGTTTCGCAGATTCTGGTCAAGATTAAAAATTCGGGCGAGGAGAGTCAGTATATTAAACAGATTAAAGAAATGGCGCCTAATTTAGAAGTTAGAGAATGGTCAGAATATGCCGGTGTTATTAACGGAAGCACAAAAAGCTTTGGCTTAATAGTTAATATAGTTAGTGGAATTGGTTTGGTGGTGGCCGCTACGACTATTTTTATTTTAATTTATGTTAATACGGTAAATAAAAGAAGACAAATCGGTATTTTAAAAGCAATTGGAATTGAAGAAAATATTATTATTCTCTCTTATATTTTACAGTCATTATTTTACGCAATTTTTGGTATTATTTTTGGTTCAATCATCATGTTTTTTGCTATTGAACCATATTTTATTAGCCACCCTATTTTTCTTCAGATCGGCGATGTATCTTTAACCATTAAAAAAATTCAAGTATTACAAAGCATACTTAGTCTTTTAGGGGCAGCCTTGATTGCTGGTTTTTTTCCGGCCTGGCGCGCGGTTAGAGAAAATATCTTAAAAGCAATTTGGGGAACATAAATAAAAATATGAATATTGATATTAATGTAAAAAATTTAGAAAAAACATATACCGGAAAAGTGCCGACTCACGCTCTTAGAGGTGTTAGTTTTGAAATTATGAAGGGCGAGTTTGTCGCCATTATGGGTAAAAGCGGTAGTGGAAAATCAACCTTACTCCACCAATTAGGATTATTGGACACACCCACAGCAGGAAACATATTAATTGATGGAATTGATGTTTTAAAATTGAGTGAACGCGAAAAAACAGTATTCAGGCTTCAACGCTTAGGTTATGTTTTTCAAGAATATGCACTAATTTTAGAATTAACCGCTTTAGAAAATGTACTTTTACCAGCTTTTGCTTTAGACGGTTTTAGGCGTAAACATAATGACAGGGCTATTGAAATTTTAACAAAAGTCGGTTTGAAAGATCGCATTCATCATCGTCCGAGTGAATTATCTGGAGGCGAACAACAACGAGTCGCAATTGCAAGAGCTTTAATTAATAATCCGAAAATTTTATTTGCGGATGAACCAACTGCAAATTTGGACACTAATTCTTCAAGAGAAATTTTAGAATTATTTAAAAAATTAAATAAAGAATTAGGGCAAACAATTATCTTAGTTACTCATGAACCCGATAATCAAAAATATGTTGATCGAGTTATTTGGATGAAAGATGGCCTAATCGAAAAAGAAGAAAAATTTTAAATTTGTCGGGCTGCCGAGAGTCGAACTCGGATTATACACTCCCGAAGCGCACGTAATACCGTTATACCACAGCCCGTGGTTTATTAGTGGACTTGAGGGGACTCGGACCCCTTACCTCTGCAATGCGAATGCAGCGCTCTACCAGATGAGCTACAAGCCCTAAACAGGTTTAACAAACCTCGTCCCCATCTTAACACACCCATCCTTAAATATTCAAGTCTGAGTGATTTGCTAAAAACACCATATTAAATTACAATATTAATAGTAAAATATAAGCATTATTTATTAAATTAGCGCGTATGGGACTTGATAATATCGAAAATTATTTTAATAATCTCGTAAAAGAAAGCAAAAAAGAAAACGCTGGGAGTGAAGCAAAAGACTCTGAGAACCGTTTTTTTACACCAGAAGAATATTTTCAAAATAAAGAAACGGATAAAGTAAATTTACCGGAAAACATTTTTAAAAACATCAGCCCTGAAGAAATTAAAGACTTACGTGATAAATATATTCCTAAAAAAAATAATGAAATCGAACCGGAGCTATTCTAAAATAAATTTATGATAAAGGAAATTAAAGAAGGAAAAAAACAATTAATTTTTTCAGGTATTAAACCTAGCGGCGATTTACATATCGGTCATTATGTTGGCGCGATTTCGCAATGGGTGGAAATGCAGAAAAGATATGAGTGTATTTTTTCAGTTGTTGATTATCATGCAATTACCGTTAAGCAAGACCCGGAAGTGCTTAGGAAAAGAATCATTGAGGTAACGAAAATCTATTTAGCGGCCGGAATTGATCCGGAAAAATCTATTATTTTTCAGCAATCATCTATTTCTGCACATACGGAACTCGCCTGGATTTTTAATTGTTATGGTGCCCGCATTGCTGATTTAAATAAAATGACGCAGTTTAAAGATAAGGCCGGAAAAAATCAGGAATCAGTTAGTGTTGGTTTATATGATTATCCGGTTTTAATGGCGGCTGATATATTATTATATGATACTGATGTTGTCCCCGTTGGCGAAGATCAGGTACAGCATGTCGAATTAACGCGTGATATCGCTAAACGTTTTAATAGCCAATTTGGAAACATATTTAAAATTCCCCAAGCCTCTATTAAAAAAGAAGGTGCTCGTATTATGTCTCTTCAAGATGCCAGTAAGAAAATGAGCAAAAGTGATGCTAATCAAAATAATTGTATAGCGTTATTAGATGATATTGAAGTGGCTAAGAAAAAAATTATGCGCGCGGTAACTGATTCTGGATCTGATATAGAATATAATATGCTTGAAAAACCAGCCCTGTCTAATCTTTTAACAATTTACGCCATGCTCGGTAATCGCGAAGTTAAGCGTTTAGTGAAAGATTATAGTGGCAAGGGCTATGGTGATTTTAAAAAAGACTTAGCCGAAGTAGTTGCTAAATTTTTAACAGATTTTCAAGCTAAGTTTAATAGCATTTCTGATGAAGAGGTTTTAAAAATATTAGAAACTGGCCGCGAAAAAGTAAATAAATTAGCCGAAGAAAAAATGTTAGTGGTTAGAAAGGCGATCGGAGTCCGCTAAATTTAATCTAAAAGATAGAATAAAATAACTTAAACAAAAAACCACTAATAATAGTGGTTTTTTTATTTGCAATCATTTAATGATGAATTTTAAGTCTAATTGGCATCAATTCGGTCACTCTAACACTTAAGTTAGAGGCGACTAATTTCTGTATTCACTTGGAATAAGAAATTTTCTCCCTAGAAAGGAGGTGATCCATCCACAGCTTCCGCTACGGATGCCTTGTTACGACTTCGTCCCTGTCGCCGATCTTGCCTTCGTCCCACTAATGTGAGCCTTCGGGCACTACCAACTCCCTTGACGTGACGGGCGGTGAGTACAAGACCCGAGAACGTATTCACCGTGGCATTCTGATCCACGATTACTAGCGATTCCAACTTCATGAGGGCGGATTTCAGCCCTCAATCCGAACTGAGAATGGTTTTTAGGGATTGGCTCCACCTTGCGGTTTGGCGTCCCTCTGTACCATCCATTGTAGCACGTGTGTTGCCCAAGGCGTAAGAACCATGCTGATTTGACGTCATCCCACCTTCCTCCCATTTAAAACGGGCAGTCTCCCATGACATGTAAAACATAGGATCAGGGTTGCGCTCGTTTCCCGACTTAACGGTACATCTCACGACACGAGCTGACGACAACCATGCAGCATCTGTCTAGCACCCTCGAAGGCGGATCTGTTTCCAGATCTTGCAGCTAGATGTCAAGCCTTGGTGAGGTTCCTCGTTTACCGTCGAATTAAACCACATGCTCCACCGCTTGTGCGGGTCCCCGTCTATTCCTTTGAGTTTTAAGCTTGCGCTCGTACTCCCCAGGCGGGATACTTAACGGGTTACCTTAAATTAACAGCACTGGCAGGGTCGATACTGCCAATGCTTAGTATCCATCGTTTACGGCGTGGACTACTGGGGTATCTAATCCCATTCGCTCCCCACGCTTTCGTCCACTGAGTGTCAGAACTGTCCTAGTATACTGCCTTCGCATTTGGTGTTCTTGCTGATATTAATGGATTTAACCCCTACACCAGCAATTCCGTATACCTCTTCCAGTCTCTAGCTTATCCATCTCTCCCGCTGACTCGAGGTTGAGCCTCGAGATTTAACAGGAGATGCGATAAACCACCTACGGACGCTTTACGCCCAATAAATCCGGATAACGCTTGGGGCCCTCGTATTACCGCTGCTGCTGGCACGAGGTTAGCAGCCCCTTATTCAACTGCTACCATCATTGTTTTGTCACAGTTAAAAGTATTTTACACCCCGAAGGGCTTCTTCATACACGCGGCGTCGCTCCTTCAGGCTTTCGCCCATTGAGGAAGATTCTTGACTGCAGCCTCCCGTAGGAGTCTGGGCAGTGTCTCAGTCCCAGTGAGTGGGGTCATGCTCTCGCACCCCATACCCGTCGTAGCCTTGGTGAGCTATTACCTCACCAACAAGCTGATAGGCCATAGGCTCCTCCCTAAGCGCCGGAGCTTTAATCAATAAACTTGAGTTCATTGATACTATCGAGTATTATTCTCGCTTTCGCAAGGTTATCCTCGTCTTAGGGGTAGATTGCCAATGTGTTACTCTCCCGTTTGCCATGTCTGTATTGCTACAGGCATTCGACTTGCATGCCTTAGACACGCCGCCAGCGTTCATCCTGAGCCAGGATCAAACTCTCTAAATTTGATTGACTCGACAGAAAGTAAATAAATTTACTTCTGTTGATATGTGATTCCGTTTTAGAAACGGACAAAATTTTACTTTCCGAATTGATGCCGATTAGCATCAAAATTTAACCATCACCATGATTGTTTGATATAAAATTTTTAACGTTCGAAATAGACAGAAAAAAACAGAGATATAAAAAATATCTTGCTTTAATTTGATATTCTATTTTGATTTTTAATAACCTTATTTTATATTAATAAAAAACATATGTCAAGTGCTCTTGATATTCCCTCTTTAAAGCCAATCTTAGAGCTAATATTTAATTGACTTTTGCCATTATTTACGTTATAAATAGAGTATTAATATAATATAATTATATGGGATTAAGAAATGAATCTAATTTTTCCGATATTAAATACGATGGTAAAAAAGCCGAATTGATTGCTGAGAAGCAGGAAAAAAGAGAGCTTGGCATTAAGCCAGAAAGTAATTCTGATTATAATTCTATCCGCAGTATCGAGCAACGAGGGCCAGTTGATAGAGAAAATAAGTATAATAGTACTGAAGAGGAAGAAAGTTTTTATAAACACGAAAGTAAGCATGTTAATATAGAGGACGTCGCAGATGAAGATGAGGAAAGTATTATAGCCATGATAGATAAAAAAATTAATAAAGATAAGGGCATTATTGAGGATGATAATTCGATAGATGATTATATTGCCTATATTCAAGCAGATCTAGATATTATTGATTCATATGGATATGCTGCAATATTTGAAAAATTAATTGAATCAGCTAGAGCTAGTAAGGATTATAAAGAAATTGACACCATTCTTGATCGGACATCTTTATTTATAAAAGAATATCAGAAAATTCTTAAAGAGCATCTTCCTGAAAATGAAGAAAAAGCTGCTGTTGATCATATTTTTAAAAGAACTGTGGGGGATGTTGTATATATGAAAGATGGTGAAATTGGAGAAAAAACTGAGCTTTTGCATGATTATAAGCAAGCGCGCGATGCCCGTCCAGGAGCTAACCATGGTCAAAGAATTTATTATTCAGAAGGTAAAATAGCCCGAGGTTTTCTGAGTCAGAAAGAGGCCGATGTTTCGACTAAAAATCAAGTTCAGGGAAATCAACCGAGCAAAGAAAAAAAACCACAATCTGTTTTTAAAAAATTTAAAGAAGAATTAACGGCTTATAACCCTTTGACTCGAAAGAAAGAAAAAATATAATATTAAGAATCTATTTCTGGGTTCACTATAAATAATAAAATAATTAAATTTTTAAAATACAATGCGCATTAAATTTCATCGAGTTGAAAAAAAGGTAGAACCGACTTTTAGATCTAATAATCAGATAAAAGTTCCGGAAGTTTTTGTTATTGATGAAGCTAATGAGGCTTTAGGAGTAATGACAATTGAAGAGGCGATTGCAAAAGCCCAGGAAGCCGATCTTGATTTAGTCGAAGTAAACCCAAAAGCTAATCCGCCAGTTGTTAAAATAGTAAACTTGGGACAATTGAAATACGAAAGAGAAAAATTGGCCCATAAACAAAAAATGCAACAAAAGAAGGTTGAAACTAAAAATATTCGTTTAACCTTTCGTATTAGTGAACACGATCAAGATATGCGCCTTATTCAAGCCGGAAAATTTTTAGCCAAAGATAATAAAATTAAAGTTGAATTGATATTGCGCGGTCGCGAAAGACAATATCCCGCTAAAGCGGCTGAAATAGTTAGAAACTTTGCGACTAAGCTACAAGCAAACCCGGATTTAACAATTGAAATAGAGCAACCCTTGACAAGTCAGGGAGGAAGATTTACTATTATATTGATAAATAAAAAATAAAAACCCATAAATTCAGGTGTTTGCCTGTTTTTTTAATCTGGAAATATATGCCAAAAGTAAAAACACATAAAGCGACCGTTAAGCGTTTTAAAAAAACTGCTACTAATAAGTTACTTCAACGAAAAGGTGGACAGGATCATTTTAATTCTCGCGATACTGGCAATGCTACTCGTAAAAAACGTTTAGATATTTCCACAACCAAAACTTTAGCCAAGACGATTCACATGTTAACCCCATATAATTAATCATTATTTGTAATTGAACATATGCCTAGAGTAAAAAGAGGAATGACCCATGTTAAGAAAAGACGGAAACTATTAAAAGCCGTTAAAGGTTTTAAATGGGGTCGCAAAAAATTAATAAAATTGGCTAAAACTGCTCAGACTAAAGCGGGCGCTCATGCTTATACTGATCGGCGCAAAAAGAAGAGAGTAATGCGTGGCTTATGGTTAATTAAAATTAACGCCTTTGTTCGTGAACACGACCTGTCTTATTCCCGATTCATCAATTTGCTAAAAATAAATAAAATAGAAGTCGATCGGAAGATTCTAGCTGATTTAGCCGTATCTAATAAGGAGGCTTTGGTTGCTTTAATTAATAGAATCAAGAAATAATATGTTTTGGATTAAAGTTGCCCAACTTATTATAGCAGTCCTCTTAATGGTCGCGATTCTAATGCAGAATCGTGGTGCTGGTTTAGGCGGTGTCTTCGGTGGTTCGGGCGGCGTTTATTTAACAAAACGCGGTTTAGAAAAGAAACTTTTTACTGCGACTATCGTTTTAGCCGCAATATTCATTCTTTTATCACTAGCCGTTTTCTTCAAATCTTAAACAAAACGTTTGTTTTGTTAGAAATTATAAGATAAGTGAACTCACTAAAAACTAAAACTATTTCATTCAAAAAAAGGGCGAGTCAGGCCCTGTCTTTTTTTGGAATTCTTAAGAAGAGAAATCTAAATCAAGCTGATATTGATAAAAAACTGGTTTACGGTTTGTCGCTTCGAAAAATTCCAAGTGGCGGACAATTAAAACATCTTTATAAATTTTTAAACCCGAGAGAAAATTTAGTTATTAAAGTTTGTGCGCTCCTGATTTTAATTAATGTTGTTTATTTAGGTGTTAGTTTTATAAAGAAACATCTTAATTATACACCAGCTTACGGCGGTGAATATATTGAAGGTGTCGTTGGTTTTCCAAAAACTATTAATCCGCTTTATGCGGTTAATCGTGATATTGATAGCGATATAAGTGAGCTCGTTTATTCTAGTTTGTTTAAATATAACGAGAATGGTCTTTTGGTTAATGATTTAGCCGATACTGTAACTATTAATAATAATCGTGAATACATAATTAAAATTAAAGATGGCGCTACTTGGCATAATGGCGCTAAAGTTAGTTCTGATGATGTAATATTTACAATTAACGCCATAAAAAACAGCGATTATCGCTCTCCCCTGCGCTCCTCTTTAAGTAGTGTTGAAACTGAAAAGATAGATGACTCGACTCTGAAGCTCACTTTAAGCGCACCTTACGCGCCTTTTCTTGAGGTTCTAAGTTTTGGTATTTTACCAAAGAGCATTTGGGAAAATGTTAGTCCGAGTTCAGCCGCATCTTCAGAATTAAATTTAAAGCCAATTGGTTCTGGTCCTTATAAGTTTAAATCACTCGTCAAAAATAAAGACGGTGATTTGAGAGAATACAATCTTATTGCTAATGAAAACTATTACCAAGCGCACCCGTTTATTAAAAACTTAAAATTTAAATTTTTCGTAGATTATACCGAGGCTATTAAATCTTTAAATGATAATCAAATTGATGGCTTAGGATACCTTCCCTTTGACGAAAGAAAAGAAATTTTAGCGAAAGACTCTCTAAATTTATATGAGCTTGTTCGCCCACAAATAGTTTCGCTATTTTTTAACAGTAATAAAGACAAGGCCCTGAGCGATAAAGTCGTGCGCGTATCTTTAGCGCAGGCTATAGATAAAAATCAAATTATTAAAGATGTTTTTGATGGCGTATATCAAGTAGCCGATGGACCAATTTTAAAAAATAATTTTGCTTACTCAGATCAAATTACTAAATACGAATATAATCCGCTTGAAGCAGCCGCCAATATTAAAAATAAATTAGCTTCAACTACACTGACTGTAATCGATTCCGGAAATAATGTCGCAGTCGCAAATAAGATTAAAACTTATTGGCAACAAATTGGAGTTGAAGTCGAGCTTAATATTGTTCCTGGCGAAAGAGCGGCTGATACAATTAAAAATCGTGATTTTGAAGTTCTCTTATATGGAGAGTCGGTTGGAGGCGATCCCGATGTGTATGCATTTTGGCATTCGAGTCAACTTGGCGCTAAGGGACTAAATTTAGCTGGCTATAATAATCCCGAAGTCGATAAACTATTAATTTCCGCACGACAGACAACTAATTCAGACGAAAGAATGACTTTATATAAAAAATTTCAAGAAATTTTAACAGCCGAAATTCCCGCAATTTTCTTATATTCGCCGACCTATACTTATGTTCAAAGTAATAAAGTAAAAGGTTTTAGCGGGACAATGATAATTGAGCCGGCTGATCGATTTGCCAGTGTGGCAAATTGGTATTTAAAAACTAATAAAAAAATAACGTGGTAATGATTAGCGTCTAAATAACGCCTAATCCAAATCATGTTTTTATAACTCATAAAATTTAATATTAAAAAAATGTTAGTCAAACAACAAAACACTCCGACGACTCCGTCTCGGAAAAACTTTTATGGCTCAGCGCAACGAAAGGTAACAGCAGATCCTTTCGTAAAAACTCCCGCCCTTGAAGTAAATAAACAACAAACACAAATCCGATCAAATCGACTAGCTGTCCAAGTGCCAGTTAAAAACTTATCTAGTGGGCCAAGCCTAAAAATTATTCCGCTCGGTGGGCAAGAAGAAGTTGGTCGAAATTGTACAATTTTTGAATACGATAATGACATCGTAATTCTTGACATGGGCTTGCAGTTTTCTGATGAAGACACTCCCGGTATCGATTATATTATTCCAAACGTTGCTTATCTGCGTGGTAAAGAAAGAAATATTCGTGGAGTTATATTTAGTCATGGTCATCTTGATCATATCGGCGCAGCGCCAATTATGCTTGAGCAGTTAGGCAATCCTCCAATTATTGGGCGTAAACTTACTCTCGCGATGATTAAGCATCGAGTTGAAGATTATAAAAAAGGCACCACTAAAAGTTTAAAAATAATTACAATTGATTCAATTAACCAAAAGTTAAGCTTAGGAAAATTTAAAATAAGTTTTTTTCAAGTTGAGCATTCAATCATTGATGCCGTGGGTGTTATTATTGAGACACCTCACGGAACAGTAATCCATCCCGGCGATTGGATGATTGAAGATGATCCAATTAATGGACCAGCTGTTGATTATAAACATTTATCTCTATTACCTTCCCCGAGAATATTAATGCTTGAGAGTCTTGGCGTCGCTTATACAAAAGAACGCATCCCCGCTAAAACTACCTTAGCTAATTTAGAGATGATAATCAGAGAAGCTAAGGGTCGCGTTATTATTGGTACTTTTGCGTCTCAGCTAGAACGTATTACTAGTCTCCTGGCTTACTCTGAAAAAATTGGTAAGAAAGTTGCGCTTGATGGTTACGGCATGAAGATGAATGTTAAAATCGCTCAAGAGCTTGGTTATATTCCTGCCCATAAAAATATATTAATTCCAATTGAAGATATTCATAAATATCCGGAAGATAAAATTGTTATTATTTGTACGGGCGCACAAGGAGAATCAAATGCAGTCTTTTCTCGAATTGTTAATAATAATCATCGCTACGTTACGATTAAGAAATCAGATGTAATTGTTTTTTCATCTTCAGTAATTCCTGGTAATGAAAGATCAATTCAAAAAGTAAAAGATCAATTATATCGCGTAAGTGATAATGTTATTCATAGTAGTCTTATGGATGTTCATTCCGGTGGACACGCTAATGCTGAAGATATTAAAAAAATTCTTTTGCAGATTAAGCCTGATTATTTTTTACCAGTTTATGCCAATCACTACATGCTAGTAGAAGCAAAGAAGCTTGCAATGCGTAATGGTTTTAGAGAGGATCAAATTTTCGTTCTTGATAATGGCCAGATACTTAAATTTCAAAAAGACAGGAAACCAATTCTTCTAAAAGAGAAAGCGAATACAGACTACGTTATGGTTGATGGGCTCGGCGTCGGTGATGTTTCGGAAATTGTTCTTCGAGATCGAAGACTAATGTCCGATGACGGTATGATTGTTATCATTGCGACTATTGATGCTAAGACTGGCACAATCATCGGCAACCCAGATTTAATTTCGCGCGGTTTCGTGCACATGAAAGAAAATCGGGACTTAATTGAAAAAACACGAATGAGAGTTAAAAAAATCGTTAAAGACAAGAATCCGATGACTGCCGCTGATGACGATTACTTGAAGAATAAAATTAGAAATGATATCGGACAGTTCTTGTTTCAAGTAACGAAACGACGTCCAATGGTTCTTCCGGTTGTTATAAAGGTATAAACAGTATATTGTCTTAGGAGATAAAAAAATCCCCTAATAATGGGGATTTTTGATTGTTCATAAGATGTGGATAAAAGGCTTGACAAGTACATATACTTATGATATATTACATAGTCAGCGTAAAAGTAATTTTAGTTGATATAAAAGACCGCTTTAAACGGGTCAGGCACGACAAGCATGGGGATTTTCTTGCTAGGGTTTTTCCGGCATCGCGCTCGAAAGTGCCTAGAAGAAATTTTCTTGCCTACCCGTTTAAGTCGGTCTTTTTTTGTATTTAGGGGTAATTATTCAAATAGTCTATCTTTTCCAACAATAACATTTACCTTATCACGCATAATTCCGATTTCGACTGGAGTATTAATTTCCAAAACACCATCAACAATTAATTTTTCTTGAGGATTGCTTATTTTTAATTTTTTTACAGTTATTATTGATTCGTCGTGTCGTCGAGCCTTGATTAAGATATCAAGTTTTCCATCGTGAGGATTTGATTTAACAGTTTCTTTTTGATCACTTAGAAGATTTATTATTTGCACTTCCCCTTTCTCGGTCATTTCTAAAGTGTAATCATCAATTTCTATTGTGGTGCCCTGGCTTTGGATTGAGGCTTGGTTAAGAAAATAATAACTACCAGCTAAACCCAAGTCTATTTTTTCAACTCGACGGGCTAGTAAAATATTACAAGCATCATCAATGTTTTTTATACCAAAAGTTGTGGCAATAGAGTTATCATCACCGATAGGAATTAGACCAAGCAAAGTGTTTTTCTGGAAATCGCCATATATTTCGGTATCAATAATCGCTCCAATGATTTTATTAACTGTTTGATTATTGCCGACAGCGATTATAGTTTTTGCGCCAAGTTTAATTTCGTTTTGAATTGTTCCTTTTATATTTTTAATTCCACCCAATCGTATAATTTTTCCATTCAGGCCCAGATCGGTAAGGCGAATTTCTAAACGATTAATTGCTCGGCTATGCTTAGTTTTGTTTAAATATTCATCGTAGATATAAACATGCATAGATTGATTTGCTGAATATGCAAAATTATTTTTCCGTCTCGCTTATTTTTTCGTCAGACTTTCTAGTTTCTCGATGTCGATCACTTTCAGATAAGATTAATAATTGGCCGTTAATACTAGCGCCTTTTTCAACGGACAGTTCTTTATACTGTGTATCACCAAAAATTTTGGCTGTTCCCCCTAGAGCCAGATAGCCGTGAATTTTTAAGTTTCCGCGAACCTCGCCGTTAATATATGCGTCTTTTGATTCGATATTTGCCACTACCCTGGCACTTTCGCCGATAAAAAGATCAGCCTCAGTTTTAAGTGAGCCTTCAAGCATCCCTTCAATTATAATATTCCCCTGTCCTTGAAAATTTCCCTTAACTTTAATTGAAGCACCGATTATAGTTTCGGCATCTTTAAATTTTTCTAGTTTATTTTCCTTATTAAACATAATTTTTAATAATAAGTAATTAAAGAGACATCATTATAGTTTTATTTTAGGCTAATCTAGGCCACTTGTCAAAGGATTTTTATTGAATAATTTATCTGCTTAAGGTAGAATAAAATAGTCATAGCGGCGTCGTCTTTATCTAAATTTACGTCTTCGTAGTTCAACGGATAGAACAAGAGCCTCCTAAGTTCTAGATCCAGGTTCAATTCCTGGCGAGGACACAATATTAGCTAATATTAAGTAATATTTTTAGTATATTGACAAATATGTAATATTATTGTGTTATTAATACTATTGACAGAGGCACGTATTTTGATATAATCTTAGGGTAGATTTTTCACTCAAAATAATGTTCCTTGAGGAACATTTCGTTACAGCAGCAGTATCAGTTATTAATAATTCATTCAATTGTTCTTCAAGGAACAATTTATGGGCCATTAGCTCAGTTGGCTAGAGCGCTTCCATGGCATGGAAGAGGTCAAGGGTTCAAGTCCCTTATGGTCCACAAATTAAAAGACCTTCTCTGCGAAGATCTTTTTTTATTGCTCAAAATATTTAATGCTATTCCAGTCATATTAAAAGATATGTTATTAATGAGCGGAAAATAAAAAAGCCCAGATCTAATTAATTAGAATCTGGGCTTAGGCTTAGATGCAATTTTTTTGACAACGACTAAGATAATGATTGCACTAACAACGGTTGCGCCGCTTGAAATCATAATGCCAAAATTGTTTATCCGTATGCCATAAATAAACCAGACAAGGGAACTCAGCATAACTGAATAAATGAATTTTGGCTCAATATTGTTAATTTTCAAAGATTGTTTCAATTCTTTGAGCAAATTCCAATAAACTAGCAGGGCAATGATGAAAATAACGATCAACGACCATTTAGCATCAATTAAAAGTACGCAGGGAATAATCAAAAGTAAAAGTGGCATAATTAAAAGTTCTCTTTTAAATTTGTTGCGGCTACTTGGCATAAATTTAATTAATCCGACAATAACTGGAATAAACATAAAGAAAACTAGATTACTAACTATTAAGGCGCCGCTTTTAATTTTAATCCCGTAAATTAAGTAGGAAATGAAGTAAATAAATTGAAAAAGAAAAAAGCTAAGCGGTAGCGCCTCGCCAGATTTATTTTTCCAAATTTTTTTATTTTGAGTTTGAATTCCCCAAATCTGGATTCCGGCCGAAAGACTCGCAATTAGAATGATAGCGGTTGTGACTGTCCAATGTCCGTGCTCTTGATAATCTAAATACTCAATCGTATTTTTAATGAAATGCAATAAATTTTTAATGTACATTTTGCCTCCTTTTTTATATCTTAATTCTCTTCCAATAAGGATTAGAAGTCAAATGAAGCCAATAGGTAAATAGCCACAGAAACTTTCTCAACAGTCAGGAAACAATAGTCTAGATTAATGTAGACTAAAACTAATAAATTGGCTAATATTAAATAAAATAATTAGCTTAGCAAACTGTGTACAAACTGTTAAAACAATACATTTTTATAGCTAATATTTAAATAATATCACGCACAATTTTTAAAAAATGTCACTGCAATATATTTGCTTTTAGGCACTAAAAACTTTATAATTAATTCATATAATCTTAAGAATTCTAAAATAAATATTTTATGTATGATCTAATTATTGTCGGCTCCGGACCAGCTGGAATGACGGCTGGTATTTATGCGGTCAGGCGAGAAATGAAAACCTTAATTATCGGAAAAGAAGTTGGCGGTCAACTTATTTGGGCTAGTGAAATTATCAATTATCCCGGATTTGAATCTATATCTAGCTCGGAACTAATCGATAGGTTTAAACAACAGACCCTAAAACTAGGCGTGGAAATGAAAGATGATGAGGTACAACATATTGAAAAGACTGACGAGGGTTCTTTTCGCGTGTTTACTAATCGCGAAACTTTTGAAGCTCGGGCTGTTATAACAGCTATTGGCTTATCTCCGCGCCGCCTTGCGGTTGAGGGGGAAATCGAATTCGGTGGTAAGGGCGTTTCTTATTGCGCAAACTGCGACGGACCATTCTTTAGAAATAAAAAAGTAGCGGTTATAGGCGGAGGTAATTCCGCGCTTGATGCGGCTGAAGTTTTATCAAAAATAGCTAGCCAAGTCTATTTAATCCACCGTAATGACAGCTTTAAGGGCTTTAACGCTTTAGTTACGGAAGTAGAGGAAAGGCCAAATATTGAAATTATTTACGACTCGCAGGTTAAAAGCATTAAGGGAAGTCAAAAAGTAGAAAGAATAATAGTTCTAAATTCTCAGACAAACGTTGAGCGAGAAATAGAGCTCGATGGAGTTTTTATTGAAATTGGCAGACTAGCCAGCACAGATTTAGTGGGTGATTTAGTTGAACGAAATGAAAAAAAACAGATTATAGTATCAAGTAAATGTGAAACAAAAACCCCAGGATTATATGCGGCCGGAGACGTGACTGAGGGCGAGTTTAAACAAGTCACTATTGCTATTGGTCAGGCAACAACCGCCGCTTTAAGCGCTTATCAATATCTTCAAACGAAAGCCGGCAAAAAAATTGTAGTAAGGTACGACTAGTTTCTGCTATAATATATATAGTTAGTAAGGAGTTTTTTGATACTATAATTTATGCCAAATAAAAAAATTAATTTAGTAGCGGCCGACATGGGCTACGGTCATCAACGAGCAGCGCAACCGCTACTTGATATCGCTGCCGATGGTATACTGACTATTAATAATTATTCTGGAATTCCTGAATGGGAAAAAAAATACTGGATTAATAGTTTACGTTCTTATGAGCGTATTTCGCGTTTTAAAAAAGTGCCGGTTATTGGCTCTTTTATTTTTCGGGTTATGGATAGCTTTCAAAAAATTAGTGACTTTTATCCCAGTCGAGATTTATCTAAACAATCTACTCAGCAAAAATTTTTTTATCGTTCAATTAAAGCCGGGCTCGGAAATCATTTAATTCAAAAATTAAATCCAAGTGGCTTGCCATATTTAACAACTTTTTTTGTAGCGGCTTATATCGCTGAATATCATAAATATAATGGCGATATCTATTGCTTGGTTTGCGATACTGATGCTTCGCGCGCCTGGGCGCCCCTGGATCCGAAAAATAGTCGCACTAAATTTTTATTACCAAACGAAAAGGTTCGAGAGAGATTTTTAATGTACGGCGTCAAGCCGGAAAATATAATTGTAACTGGCTTTCCGTTACCAAAAGAAAATATCGGTGAAGAAAAAGAAATTCTTGAGAATGATTTAGCCCGGCGCGTAAAGACACTTGACCCAAATGGCAAATATTATGAGCGCTATTCTTCTCTCTTAGAAAAAGTACTTCCGGTTTTACCAAAAGGCGAAAAGCAGGCTGTTACTCTAACTTTTGCAGTTGGCGGCGCTGGAGCGCAAAAAGAGATTGGTGGCATAATTATAAAAAAATTATTAAAAACTTTAAAGGCAGGTGAAATTAAAATAAATTTAGTGGCTGGTAATAGATTAGATGTTAAAAATTATTTTACAAAACAACTAGAGTTAAATAATTTAGTTGAGGGAAGAGAAGTAAGCGTTATTTATGCACCGGAAAAACTAGATTATTTTAAAAAATTTAATTTGTGTTTAAAAGAGACTGATATTCTTTGGACGAAACCTTCGGAATTATCTTTTTTTTGTGCCTTAGGACTACCAATTATTATGTCTGCGCCAGTTGGTTCGCAAGAGGATTTTAATCGTCAATGGTTGATGTCAGTCGGAGCTGGTGTTGATAGTCTTGATCCTGAATATGTAGACGAATGGTTGCCGGATTTGCTTGAGTCGGGACGATTAGCTCGAGCCGCGATGGATGGATTTTTAAATGCCGAACAAATGGGCACCTATAATATTGAAAAAATTATTAACGATAATTAAGAGTTTATTTGATAAATTATGTCTTGGATCGCAGTCGCATTGTTGGCTTATTTTTTTCTGGCTATAGCCAATCTTTTTGATAAATTTTTAGTGGACAATATAATTACAAATAGTAAGGCCTACGCTTTTATAGCTTGTTTGCTAGGTGGTCTTGCATTTTTAGCTGCGCCCTGGTTTTTAGAGTGGCCTGGTTATTATTGGTTCTTTTTTAATCTACTTAGTGGGGCGATATTTGCGATTGCTCTGTGGCTCCTTTATGAAGCTTTGCGCCGGGGTGAAGCGGCACAGACATTGGTATTTATCGGCGGCTTAACACCAGTTTTTTCAATTACTTTCTCGATTTTGTTTTTTAAGGAACGTTATTCACTAACAGAATGGATTGGAATCGTTGCCTTACTTTTAGGGATATTAATTGTCGCTCTTTTACCGCGACAGCGTCGTTTTTTAGCACGGGTAATAGCTAAATTAAAAATAAGACAAGAAGTGCGCACTGGCTCTTTAATATTTGCCATTTTTTCTGCCCTTGCCTACGCAATTCATTTTGTGGCGACTAAACATGCTTATTCAGCACAGGCATTTGGAAGTGTTTTTATGTGGAATCGCCTCGGGGCAGCCCTTTTCGTATTATTATTTCTAATAAGAAAAACTGATCGAAGAAAAATTCTTGATATATTTAAAAAACCGAAAAAAGGAAATAAAAATAAATATCTAGTAGTATTTAATCAGATATTAGGCTCACTAGGTTTTGTTTTACAAAACTATGCCATTTTTTTAGGATCAGTTGCGCTTGTAAACGCTTTCCAGGGCATTCAATACGCATTTATTTTAATAGTTAGCTCGGTTCTAGCTGTTTTATCGCCAAAATTATTAAAAGAAACATTTTCTGCGAAAGTTTTCTTACAGAAACTTGCAGCCATATTAATAATTGGCATTGGTTTATATTTTATTATGATTTAATATGTTGAAAAAAAATATCCAAAAAATTAAAGAAACAATTAGAAAGCTGAACATAAAAGTTTGGCCTCTTATTTTAATTTTGTTTATTTTTTTGATGATATATTCATTCAAGATGGCAAATAATTTTCCAATTAAAAAGACTTTGGAATATAAACCAGATTTTTTTGGTGTAACCTTTTCGACTAAATTCTGCTCTGAACTTGGTCTTGACTGGAAAGAAGTTTATTTAGCAACCCTTGATGATTTGCAAGTTAAGGAAATCAGACTCCCGGTTTATTGGGATGAAATAGAAAAGACTCCTGGGGATTTTGATTTTTCTGATTACGATTATATAATTTCAGAAGGCGCTAAAAGAGATGTAAAATTTATTGTAAATATTGGCTGGCGCTTACCACGTTGGCCAGAATGTCACGCGCCCGAGTGGGCAGGAAAAAAGAGTTTAGCGTCAACTCAAGCTCAGGCTTTAAAAATGCTTGGCGTGGTTGTTAATCATTATAAAAATGAGCCCGCGATTATTGCCTGGCAACTTGAAAATGAACCATTTTTTGATGCCTTCGGAGTCTGCCCGCCGAGCGATGAAAATTTCTTTAAAAAAGAATTAACGACTGTAAAAAATAATGATAATCGCCCAGTGATGGTTTCAGCTACGGGAGAGTTAAGCGGCTGGCGTAAAGAGGCGAAGTATGGAGATTTGTTTGGTAGCACGCTTTACCGCGTCGTTTGGGGCAAATACACGGGATATTTTCGATACCCACTGCCGCCCTTCTTTTACCGTTTGAAAGCATTTTTAGCTGGTATTAAGCCTGAAAATCGCTATATAGTTGAACTGCAAGCTGAACCCTGGGTGCCTAATGGAAAAATGATATATTTAACAAAAAAAGAAGCCAACAAATCATTTAATCTTGATCAATTTAAGGCTAATCTGCAGTATGCAATAAATGTAGATTTCAATAAAACATATCTTTGGGGAGTCGAGTGGTGGTATTATCAATATAAGACGGATGATAAAAGTTATTGGGAATTAGCCCGAACATTATTTAAATAAATATGGTTTCGATAATTATACCAACTCTTAATGAGGAGAAATATTTGCCTCAATTAATAAGCTCGATTAAAAAACAAGCTTATTCGGATTATGAAATAATTATATCCGACGGCGGATCATCTGATAGCACAAAAAAAATAGCTCTTGAAAATAATTGTAAATTTATTTGCGACACCAAGCATCGCCATCCCTCATGGCAGAGAAATAACGGTGCTAGTATCGCGAGTGGGGATATCTTTATTTTTTTTGATGCCGATACAATTTTACAGAATGATTTTTTAGAAAAAATAATAAAAGAGTTTGAAAGCAGGCAGTTATGTGGGGCTGGCTTTTATATAAAGTTTAACCCTAATAAACCGAGCTATAACATTTATTCTTTTTTATATAACTTTTTCTGTTTCTTTAGACAGTATTTCGCTCCGGCTTCTATTGGTGCCGGCATTATTGCTCGCGCTGAGGAGCACAATCTTATAAAAGGATTTGATACGAGTTTATATTTTGCTGAAGATTACGATTACTGTTATCGGATTTCGCACCACGGTAAATTTAGAATGATAAAGTCATTTAAGTTATTATATTCATCTCGCCGTTTAGAAAAAGAGGGAGGTATTAGCGTTGGTTTAAAATGGGGCTTTATGGCTCTCTATACGCTATTTAATTTCAGGATAAAAAAGAAAATTATAAAATATGATTTTGGAAAATATTAAATTTAAAAAAATAATTCAAGAGCCAGCAGAAATGTTGCGTATATTTTTAGCTTTAACCTTTCTTTCCGCAGGATTTTATAGAATCATTTTTCCTGACTTAGCAATTCTTGAATACGGTCAACTAAGTTTACCGCTTTTTTTATTACCAGTTATGGTAATTTTTGAAATTGGTGTTGGCCTTGCCTTGCTGTTTAAGAAATTTACTAAATATATTTATTGGCTTCTAATTATATTTTTAATTGTCACATTATCCTGGGCACTAATACTTGATGGCTCAAACTTAGTGAAAGCAGCGGGAGAATTATTTGTTTTTAATTTAAATCCGACAGATTTTTTTCTTCATTTTGTTTTTTTATTTCTAGTTATTCTTTTAGTGATTAAAAAGAAGTAGAGGGTAGTGAAAGTAAGATGTAAATAAAAAGGACAGATTAAAATCTGTCCTTTTATTTATAGAGCGAGTAAGGGGAATCGGACCCCTCTCATAAGGTTGGAAACCTTAGGTAATAACCACTATACGATACTCGCAGTCGAATATATATTATAAAATTATGGACGCAAAGTCAATTATTTCGTATCTTTTATTGATGACACAAAAGCAAACCCGGAAAGAGTGAGAATGGCGACAATTAAAAAAAGATATTGTAAGGGGAAAACCGACAAAGTAATAACCGCTAAAAGTGGCCCTAAAACATAACCTAGCGGCGCCGTTGTTCGAAAAATATTTATGTTATCAATATCGGTTGATTTTATAATTTGAAAAAAATAAGTCTCACGCATCGCTTCAACTAAAGCCGCCCCAGTACGGCTCATAAATAAAACTAAAGCCCAGATCCAGAAGCTGACAACGCTTAAGTAAAAGAATAGAAAAAGGGAGACGGTCAGGATAGTAAAGCCCAAAAATAGTAATTCTTTTTCGCCGATATATTTATCGGCTATTATTCCGGCCGGGATTTCAAAAATTAAGAAAGGGACTAACATTATCGAGAACATTAAACCTAATGATTCCCAAGCTATACCGAGGCTTTGGTGAAGGTAAAGAGGTAAATAGACGACAGCCGTACTGTAAAATAACTGTAGGAGCAGAGAAATAAAAAATATACCCCGGAGATCTTTGTTCTTCCAGGTTTTTTTGATTACGCTGATAATTCTTTCTTTGCGATAAATAACTTTATCCTTGAGACGTCTGCCTTGATATAGAAAAACAAAAAAAACAGGGATGGTTAAGAAGGCGGCGATTAAATAAGGCAATTGATAATCGCCGAGTTGAATTAAATAACCAGACAGTGAAGGGGCGAGTATCCAGCCAAGATTTATAAAAGTAAAATAGGTAGTTCTGGTTCTGCCAGTCGAGCCCGCCTTAGAAAATGACGCAATTAGAACATCCATGTTTATCCAGAGCAAATTTGTTGAAACTGTAAAAAGGACAATAGAGATGAGCGCTGATGCCGGTCCTTTAGTAACGACAAAGCCTAATAAGGAAACGCCTTGAATAACTAAAACTATTTTTGTTAGAAAAAAATTACTTAAGGTTTTAATTAGTTTAGGAAATCCGATAATACAAAAAACCGTTAAAGTATTAGCAATGATAAAGAAGATACTTAAAGTGTCTAAACTAACAAATTCATTCAAAAAGTTTGACTGTATATAGGCTGGTAGAGCGGATGAAACTGCGAGCACTAAGCCTAAAAAATATAAAATCACTAAACTTAATCGTCTTTTAAGATCAGATTTTTTTTGTTTTGGCATTCGAATTGAAAATTAAGATAAAAACAGAAGAAAAAATAATTAAAATACTCATAAATTGCGGCCAGCGAAGGCCGAGAAGCATCGGCGCTTCGTCGATACGAATAAACTCAAGACTAAAGCGCAATATAGAATATGATATCATATAATAGGCTATGCTCCAAACAAAAAAAGTTTTGTTTAATCTTTTTTTTCTAATAAAGTAAACATTAAATATAACTAGTAAAATAAATATTAATAAAGAACCGATACTTTCGTATAAAAAAGTCGGATGGAAATAAGGGTT
>JBBRSQ010000004.1:0-42168 GCA_038245255.1 Patescibacteria group bacterium
CGATTATGCCAAGACTCTTTTCTAAATATTAATAAAAGATTAAACAACTCCTCTAAGCTCTCAAGCCAAATCGCTCCCGATCTTTCAATTCCTGTTTTAACGGCCGCGTTAGATCCAGCCAGTGATCCCGTATGTGACATGGCTAAGGCGCCACCAGCGGCACTTTGTCCCGCTTTTAATATAGCGACTGGTTTATATTTAGCCAAGCGCGAAACTAAGCTCATTAATTTTTTCCCGTCTTTAATTTCTTCAAGATAAGCAACAATAATATCAATCTTCTTTTCAGTCGCTAAATATTCAATTATTTTATTTTCATCAAGAACCGCTTTATTACCAAGGCTAATAAAATATCCAAAATTAAAGTCTTTTTCTTTTAACCAATCGAGCGCCGCCGACCCGATTGCGCCGGACTGTGAGAGAAGAGCCGAATTTCCTGTTACTGTATCCGCTTCGGCAAAAGTAGCATTAAGTTTGTGCCAGGTATTAATTAAGCCCAAACAATTAGGGCCAAGAATATTCAAGTGATGGACAGCGGCAATTCGGGCAATTTCAGTCTCCAGTATTTTACCCTGCTCATTGGTCTCCTTAAAACCAGCTGTGATAATAATAATATTTTTGATGCCCAATTTTGCGCACATTGTAATTTCTGCGAGAACAAACTGAACTGGAATAGCGATTATTACTAAAAGCGACTGATAATAAGTTTTATTTAAATCAGCTAAAGTTTTATAAGCAGGCAGACCGGCAATCTTTTTTTCTTTCAAATTAATCGGAAATACTTTACCTTTAAATCCGCCTTTAACAACATTATCAAGCACTTGGCGCCCGATCTTTAACTTATCGCTTGATGCGCCTATTATCGCAACTGAATCGGGATTAAAAAAATTCTTTAGTGACATACATTTTTAGTTCCGCTTGGTAGCGGGTTTAATTAGATGAACGAAGCCGAAAATAATCGTTAGTAATAATAAATAATTTAAATTAAAATACGCTAGAATAATATTAGGCCAAATAATTTCCAGGCCAATAAAAACTACTATCAGGAAAAAGCATCCGTAAAATAATTCGCGACTTATTATTGCCAAATTTTTTGCCATAATGTTCGACCATTAAGCTCTATCTTTATTTGATAAATTTCTAAACTATCATCAATATTATCTTCAGCTTTTAAGCCCGGAATCGAAATCATAAAACTGTATTTTCCATTTTCTCGATAGGCATCTTTTAAATTAAATTCCACTGTTGCCGTCTTAATTCCTTCTTCCGTAAACGGTTTTTTGTAATTAGCAACAATATAATTAGCATCAGTTGAAACCGAAAAATAACGATCAACCTTTGCCAGAGACGGATTAAAAAGACTTTCCGTACTCCAAGCAAAAACTCCATTATTTTCTAAGACTAAATTATCTTTCTTTAAAACAACTGCCTTATTTTTAACTAGCGAAGAGGTTTTAAAATCAAACTGAAGGTAGGGTTCAGTCACTTTAAAATCTTCCCCACCAAAATTTATTGTCTGCAAACTAGCGGGATTTAAGGCCTTAACCTGAAGATAAGCGGAATCAGTATAAAGTGTTAACGCCCCCGTTGTCGAAACTGGCCAAATTTTATTAATAAAAGACAAATGATTAACCGAACTACTAATTTTTTTAATTACCATGTCATCGGTAATTTTTACTTCAACTTTATAAACTCCTGGTTTTAAATTTTTGGGCTGTAAAATTAAGCTTTTTTCTTCAACTTCCCCGCTCCCCGGTTTTAAATTTGCGTCCGGGAGCGACCCGCTAGCAATAACTGTATTACCGGAATAAATATTAATATTAATTGGAGCCGGTTTTAGATCTTGATTCAAATCAGCTAAAATAAACTCAAGGCGCAAGGGTTCGTTATTTAAATAAACATAGAACTGATGCGCGCCGCGCAAAGGCTTATCAAGGACAATCGGTTGACCCGTTCGATAATTAGAAATTTGATAATTATAATCCGGTGAATAATTATAGACGGCCAAACATTTCTCTGCTCCCCCGCTGCAGCCTTTAAGATTATTAGAGGTAAAATCTTTGTTCCATTCAGCTAAACTATTATAATTTTTTTCTTTCTGCAAAAATACTAATCCATTTTCCTCTATTTTATTCCATTTAAGCATTAGATAATCGAGAGCCTTATTATCAACTGGTTGCAAATCATAACGCCAGACAACATTATCAACCAAGACTCCGGCTTCTACAATCGGCGTCTCAAGAGCGAGATTATCACGATAAACAATGGTCATTTTCGCTTTGTCAAAAGTCCGCGGAGTGAAAACTGAAAAATAAACTGGGTCGCCAATTAAACGCGGCGCTTCACTGCTCTTTAAATCGACTCGTTCGGCTGGTGTAAAACCTAAAATAAAACCCTTACCACTGCGAAATGATTTTGTGTAATCGCGCTCATAAGTAATATGTCCAAACGGAACAACTTTTAAATATAAAAAAATAAGAATTATAATAAATAAAATAATTCCCATAACTAAACGGAATTTAAACAAAAATGGCCATTTTTTCCAGATGGATTTGAGCATATCTATCTCTATTTTACGTCATTTTCGACTTTCTGACAACAAAAAAAGAAGCCCTTCTCAAGGCTTCTTTTTAAAGTATTCTATCTTTTTATTTTCCGTAATCTTCTCGTTTCTTCTTACCTTTATAGCCAGTGCCAGCAGGGATTAAGCAACCAATAATAACGTTCTCTTTCAAGCCTTCAAGATAATCGATTTTGCCATTAACAGCCGCATCAATTAAAACACGTGAAGTTTCTTGGAAAGATGCTGCTGATAGGAATGAGTCAGTTGTTAAAGAGGCTTTAGTAATACCAAGTAAGAGCTTGTCAGCTTTAGCTGGATTCTTTAGACCCTTATTAGCTTGCGCTAACACTTCATCCTCAATCGTTTCACCCGGTAATAAGGCCGCATCTCCAGCTTCCCTAACTAAATAACGAGAGAACATCTGACGAGCAATAATTTCAATATGCTTATCATTAAGCGGTTGACCTTGAGAAGAATAAACATACTGAATTTCAGAAATAATATATTTTTGTGTCTCAAGTTGACCCTTAAGTTTATAGAGTTCACGTAAATCAAGACTACCTTCGGTCAATTGAGTGCCTCTTTCGATGATTTGTGCATCCTTAACCATTAACATCGTTCCTTTAAGAATTGAAAATTCTTTAAACTTCTCAACGTCTTTAGCAACACTGATGTATTTATCAGTTACTGAAGCAACTCCAGCCGTTTTAGAGCGCACAACATCACCATTAATACTAAAGAGTTCAGTATTTTTAGCAACCTCAGCTCCTTCTTTGACCGAAACTTTTACTTCTAACTTCTTTTTATCTTTAGCAGTAATTCCTCCGGCTAATTTTATTTCATTCATCTTCTCAGAGAAATAATATTTGTCGTGATCTTTACCTTTATAGAAAATACTTAAAATCTTCGCCTGCGGATTATTTACAGAAATTTCTTTTCCATCTTGATCTTTAATAATTTTTTGAGCAAATTCAATTTTTACACGCCCAGCCACGTCAGAGATTAAAGCCTTTTTCTTTGGGCTACGTGCTTCAAAAATTTCTTCTACTCTTGGTAAACCCTGGGTAATATCATCCTGACCGGCGACACCACCAGTATGGAAGGTTCTCATCGTTAACTGTGTGCCCGGCTCACCAATTGATTGCGCGGCAATAATACCAACGGTTGATCCCATTTTAACTGGCTTATTATAAGCCAAATCCCAACCATAGCACTTAGCGCAAATCCCTTTATGCATTTTACAACTTAAAACTGAGCGGACACAGGCTTCAGCCACATCTTTAGTTTTAAGCATTTTAATATTATCTTCATTTAGAATCTCACCCGCTTCAAGAACCACCTTGCCTTTAACATCTTTAATGTCTTTAGCGGTGTAGCGCCCAGTCAAACGTCGGAAAAAATCATCACCGCCCTTTTCAATTTCAGCTCTATTGAGGTCCATGCCAACAGTATCGCCACAATCGTCTTCAGCAATAATAACATCTTGCGAAACATCAACTAAACGACGAGTTAGATAACCGGCGTTAGCTGTACGAAGAGCGGTATCAGATAAACCTTTACGGACACCATGAGTTGAAATAAAATATTCAAGCACACCAAATCCCTGTTTGAAGTTTCCTTTAACTGGCAGTTCAATAATTGCACCAGACGGTGAGGTTACTAAACCTTTCATACCTAAAATCTGAACCGGTTGCGCCCAAGAACCACGCGCCCCAGAATCAATCATTGAGAAAACCGGTAAAATGTCCATTAGACCTTTCTTACAAATATCAGCAATTTTATCTTTAGTATTAGTCCATTCTTCAATAACTTTCGCATAACGTTCTGATTCGGTTAACAGACCTTCATCATATTGCTCTTGAATAAGCTCAACTTTCTCGTTCGCCTCATTAATTAAACGATCTTTTTCTGGTAGTGACGGTAAATCGCCGAAACCCCAAGATAAACCGGATTTTGTAATAAAGGCAAAAGCACGATTTTTTAAGCCATCAATAAATTTAACTGTTTCTTCTTCGCCATAAATTCGTAAACATTCACGAATTAAATCCTTAAGTTTTCCTTTACCAACAACATCATTAATATATTTTAATTTTTCCGGTAAAAGTGAATTGAAAATTAAACGACCAGCGGTAGTCTTTAACATCGCTCCGTTATAGTAAACGTTAATTGCTTCATGAAGATTAATAAAATTATTCTCATAAGCAAGACTAGCTTCGTCTTCATTACAGAAATAACGCATGTCTTCAACTTTTTTCTCGTTAAAATCTTTTTCAACTAAAGTAATATAATAAGTTCCCCAAACAATATCTTGAGCCGGAGCAACGATTGGATCGCCAGTCGCCGGTTTTAATAAGTTATGAGTCGAAAGCATTAATGTTTCCGCCTCGTGACGAGCTTCTTTTGTCAGCGGAACATGAACAGCCATTTGGTCACCATCAAAGTCGGCATTAAAAGCCGTACAAACTAAAGGATGGATCTGAATAGCCTTACCTTCAATTAAAACTGGACGAAAGGCTTGAATACCAAGACGATGTAAAGTCGGAGCGCGGTTTAAGAGTACAAAGGCACCTTTAACAATTTCTTCTAAAATATCCCAAACTTCATCATGACCAGCCTCAATATAACGAGAAGCACTTCGAACATTATGAACAATTTCTCTTTTAATTAATTGCGAAATAATAAATGGTTTAAAAAGCTCAAGCGCCATGATTTTCGGTAAACCACATTGATCAAGATTTAATTTTGGATTAACAACAATAACGGAACGACCAGAATAATCGACACGTTTACCGAGTAAATTCTGACGGAAACGTCCTTGTTTACCTTTTAAGGTATCCGCCAGTGATTTTAATTGTCTCTTTTGACCAGTCGAAGCGGTTACGGTTTTTGTGTGACGAGCGGAGTTGTCAATTAAAGCATCAACTGCTTCTTGTAGCATTCGCTTTTCATTACGACAAATAACTTCCGGTGCATTTAAGTCCATTAATTGCTTTAAGCGATTATTACGGTTAATCACGCGACGATATAAATCATTTAAATCAGAAGCCGCAAAACGACCGCCATCAAGAGCGACCATTGGACGTAAATCCGGTGGAACAACTGGCAAAACGGTCATGATCATCCATTCTGGTCGAATATCATTATTTCTAAAACTCTTTAAAAGTTTTAGACGTTTAACTAATTTTTCTCTTTTTGACTCAACCGCATCAGTTAACTTCCCTTCTAAATTTTCAATACTAGCGACGAGATCAATTTTCATTAATAATTTTCGAATCGCTTCAGCACCGATTGAAGCTTCAAAAATATGACCAAATTTCAAACTTAAATTTTGGTATTGTTGTTCTGATAAAATTAAAAGAGTTTTTAGTTCTTTCAATTCTTTTTGGGTTACACCAAAATCTTCATCGAGTCGAGCCATTCTCTCAATTTTTGCCTTAGCTGCTTCCTTAATTTCTGCCTCCGAATTCTCACCCGCAGTTTCTTTTATTTTATGAACTAAATTATTATATTCGTTATCAATGCTTTTTACTTTTGATTTATATTCAGCTTTAATCTGTTCAATAGTTGATTCCTTTAAAGCTTCATCAACATCGGTAACAATAAAACTCGCGTAATAAATAACTTTCTCAAGCGATTGAATTCCTAAATTTAAGAGCAAACCGATTTTTGATGACAAGCCTCTTAAAAACCAAATATGAGTTGCTGAAACTTGTAAGCTAATATGCCCCATACGTTCACGACGAACAACCGAGCGTGTTACTTCAACTCCGCATTTATCGCAAACAATTCCTTTATAACGAATTTTTTTATATTTTCCACAAGCACACTCCCAATCCTTTGTCGGACCAAAAATTTTCTCGCAAAAGAGACCGTCTTTTTCCGGTTTTTGCGTTCGATAATTAATTGTTTCTGGGCGCGTAACTTCGCCATGTGACCAGTTAAGAATTTCTTCTGGAGATGCCAACTTTAAACGAATGGCGTTGAAGTCGCTAGTTTTTATTGGATTTAACATATATTAATAGATGCAAATTAATAATTATTTAGAGTTCTCCGCCCTCTTCTAAGGTCGCTATAATTTCTGGTTTATCAAAAATTACTTTTTCATCTTTTCTGATCTCTTCATCAATTTCAGTCACAACCTCGGAAGCGGGTTGACCGCCGTTACCTCCTAATAATTCAACATTCAAACCTAAGCCCTTAAGTTCACGAATTAAAACATTGAACGATTCCGGGACATTTAATTTTTCAATTTCTTCACCCTTAATAATTGACTCATATGCTTTCGATCGTCCCGGAACGTCATCCGATTTAATCGTTAACATTTCTTGTAAAGTATGAGCGGCGCCGTAACCTTCAAGTGCCCAAACTTCCATTTCTCCGAAACGCTGTCCACCAAATTGCGCTTTACCGCCTAAAGGCTGTTGCGTAATTAAGGAATATGGACCGATTGAACGTTGGTGAATTTTATCTTCAACCATGTGGTTAAGTTTCAAAACATATTTATAACCAACCGTAATTGTATGGTCATATGAATTTCCAGTTTTACCATCATATAAAGTTACCTTTCCGTTCTCTGGTAATCCCGCTTTAATAAGTTCACCTTTAATCTGATCTTCGTTAATACCGTTTAAGGCTGGAGTCATAACTCGATAACCTAATTTGTGAGCAGCAAAACCTAAATGGGTTTCAAGTAATTGACCGAGGTTCATACGAGAAATAATACCAAGAGGAGAGAGAATAACATCAATTGGTGTCCCATCAGCCATGTAAGGCATATCTTCAATTGGAACAACTTGAGAAATAACACCTTTATTTCCGTGACGACCAGACATTTTATCACCAACTTGAATTTTTCGAAGATTCGCAACCGCGACTTGAATTGATTGCAAAACGCCAGCTGATAATTTATCGCCGTCTTCTCGAGAAAATATTTTAATATCAACTACTTTGCCGTGTTCGCCATGTTCAAGATACAGAGATGAGTCGCGGACGTCTTTTGCTTTTTCACCGAAAATAGCTCGTAATAATTTTTCTTCGGCTGACAAAGTTGTTTCTCCTTTCGGAGTAATTTTACCAACCAGAATATCACCGCTTGAAACCTCAGCGCCAATTCTAATAATTCCGAATTCATCAAGATTTTTTAATTTCTCTTCACTGATATTAGGAATGTCGTTAGTAATGAGCTCTGGTCCAAGTTTTGTGTCGCGAACATCAATTGTATAATTTTCAATATGAATCGAAGAATAAATATCTTCTTTTACTAAACGTTCAGAAATAATAACCGCGTCTTCATAATTGAAACCTTCCCAAGTCATAAAAGCGACAAGAACATTTCGACCCAAAGATAATTCACCATTATCAATCGCGGGGCCATCAGACAAGATATCGCCTTTCTTAATTTTGTCACCAACATTAACGACGGGATGTTGATTAATACAGGTCGAAGAATTCGAACGTAAAAATTTATTTAGAGGATATTTATTTACCTCCCCTTTCTTAGTTGTAATTTCAATTAAACCGGCCTCACATTTTGTAACAATTCCATCTTCAAGTGCAATCGCGACGTGACCACTATCACGTGCCGCCCTCTCTTCAACACCAGTACCAACAATTGGCGCTTCCGCTTTAACAAGCGGCACGGCCTGACGTTGCATGTTCGTTCCCATAAGTGATCTCTGTCCATCATTATGTTCCATGAAAGGAATGAGCGAAGTTGCAATTGAAATAATTTGATTAGCGGCGACTCCGACAAAATCAATTTTACCAACTTCTTCGACACCCGGTTGACCATTTTTACGAACTTCAAATTTATTAACAATAAAATAATTATCTTTTCCAAAAGGAATAGTAGCATCAGCCGTCACAAATTTTTCTTCTTCAAAAGCATCAAGATAAACAATTTCATCAGTCACACGACTACCTTTTTTATCGCGCACTACTTTTCGATATGGTGTTTCTAAAAAGCCATAACTATTTAGACGAGCATAACTCGCTAAATGGCCGACTAAACCAATATTTGGACCTTCCGGAGTCGCAATCGGACAAATTCTACCGTAGTGAGTAGCGTGAACATCACGAACATCAAAACCAGCGCGCTCTCTCGTCAGACCACCCGGACCCATCGCCGATAAACGACGCTTATGTTCAAGCTCAGCTAGTGGATTTGTTTGATCCATGAACTGCGATAACTGCGAAGACATGAAAAATTCACGAACAACACCAATTACTGGACGCGCATTAACTAACTTTGACGGCGTCAAAGAAACAATATCGGTTGTCGACATTCTGTCTTTAATAATACGCTCCATTCTCGCGAGTCCGACACGAAAACGATTTTGAATTAAACCGCCAATCGCACGAATACGACGATTACCAAGATGATCAATATCATCCTCAAGTTCTTTAGTAATATTTAATCTAATAACTTCCTTAACAATTAAAACTAAATCTTCTTTACGCAAAATTCTGTTTTCTTTTTTATTAGCCGGTAAAGTAAGATTAAAACGACGATTTAATTTATAACGACCGACACGACCGAAGTCATAACGATCAAAGCGAAAAAACATCGAATAAATTAATTGACGAGCATTTTCAACTGACGCTAAATCACCTGGACGAATACGACGATAAACTTCCTGTAAACCTTCCGCTTCAGTTTTAGCCGCATCTTTTTCAATAGTCGCCTCGATGAAAGTTTTTTCATCTTTATTTTTAACCAAATCAACATCCGCAAATAACTTAATAAGCTCTTCATCAGTTTCATAACCAAAAGATCTAAGCAGTGAAGTCACGGCTACTTTTCTTTTGCGATCAATACGAACCCAAATAACTTTATTTGAATCAGTTTCAAGTTCTAACCAAGCGCCCCGATTTGGAATAATTTTGGCACCATAACATTTTTTTCCTTTAACGAATTCAGCGGTGAACATTACACCAGCACTGCGAATTAACTGAGAAACAACGACTCTCTCAATACCATTAACGATAAATGTTCCCTTTTCCGTCATTAACGGAAAATCACCAAGAAATACTTCTTGGTTAAGCGCTTTATTCGTTTTTTTATTAAGCAGTCTGGTTTTTACACGCAGTGGCGCTTCATAGGTAATGTTCTTCTCGCGACTTTCAACTTCGGAGAATTTCGGTTCGTCTAAATAATAGTCTTCAAAATATAATTCCAGATCGCGACCGATAAAATCGGTAACAGGATTTATCTCATCAAATAACTCGGCTAGTCCCTCTTTAAGGAACCAATCATAAGAATCTTTCTGAATCTCAATTAAGTCCGGTAAAGGCATAACTTCCTGAAGCTCAGAAAATGATTTTCTTTTAGACATAGACGTATATTTTATAAAGTATTTATGTAAAATTAAACAAAAAACTAAAGGTACAATTATTTCTTAAACAAAAAAATCCCAATCCCAAATTGGCTTGAGTTTGCGTTTATTTAATTAATTATATTCTCGATAAATCACTTTTTTTTAGTTAAAAAAGTGTTAATAGCTATATAATACACCGATAAAAAGAGTCTGTCAAGGGTTTCGCTCACCCCATTTGAGCTTAGTTATCCTGCTTATTCTCCGTGCTTTCGTTCTTTAATTTTAAGTCAATTTCTTCTTTAACAACCACCCTTTCATCCCAAGCAACCTGTTGACCGTTAGCGATACAAATATATTGTTCCGCGCCTTTACCAGTAAAGAGCAACAAATCCCCTCCTTCGGCTAATTCTAGCGCTTTTTTGATCCCCTCACGGCGATCCATAACTTTAAATAAATCTAGATTTAAAGTTTTTCCCGCCTCTTCGGCTCCTGCGGCAACGGCATTAATAATCGTAGCTGGATCTTCGTCATAGGGATCTTCATTAGTCACAATTACAATATCAGCATTTTCAGCGGCAATTTTACCTAGAATCGGTCGACGCGAGCGATCTCTGCCCCCGCCGGTTGAACCTAATAAATGGATAATTTTTTGATGTGGAATTAAAGCAATCGCTTCATAAAGTTTAGTTAAAGCTTTCGGTTCAAATGAATAATCGACAATGGCGGTAAAATCTTGGCCGGCAGAAATTAATTCTAATTTACCCGGCAAGCCACTAACACTTTCAAGACCAGTTTTTATTTTCATTACATCAATACGTTGATTTATTCCGACAGCATAAGCCGCTAAAGCGTTATAAGCATTAAACTCTCCCAGTAAATTTAATTTAATAATTTGCTTTTCAATACTCAACGAAACACCTTCAATACTGGCACTTAAATTAGAACCATGAATTAAAGTAAAATTTTTAACGGCCAGCTCAGAAGCAATATTTTTTACAAAATAATTAGGATCAATTTCTGGCTTTAGTGAATAAGTCATTTTCGCTTCACTCCAAAAATTTAAAAAATAACTAGCATAATTATCATCACCATTAACGATAATCGTCTTTAAAACGCGGTTTAAATCGAGTTTATGTAAATTATTTTTCGGTTTAACGACAACGCGCTTATCATTAATATATTTAGTTGAACAATTCTTTAAATGTGCGAATAGGCGGCCTTTAGCCTCTTTATACTTTTCAAATGTTCCGTGCGATTCTATATGCTCAGGATATAAACTCGTAAAAAGAAGCAAATCATAATTAATAAAACGATGACGAAATTGTTTTATTCCTTCAGAGGTTGTTTCAATAATTGCATAACGACAATTATTCTTTAGCATTTGCGCTAAGGTGCTCTGGATAAAAAGACGCCCCGGCATCGTCATTTTTTTATCATTGAGCCATTCCTGGTCACCATTAGAAAAACTAGCGGTTGAAGTAAAACCAGTTTTGTATCCGGCACTAGATAACATCTTCGCTAAGAAGTAAACCGTTGAAGTTTTGCCGGCCGTTCCCGTAACGCCGATTACTATTAACTTACGGCTCGGAAACTTATAAACTAGCGCGGAAAGCCAAGCCACTAAAAAATGATACGCCGGCTGGAGTGCCTTAAATAATCTAATGGGGATAAGTTTTTTGAGTGTATTTAACATAAATATATTATAACAGAAATAGGCTATAGGCGAAAGGCCAGTAATTTACTCATATTCTCTAATATTTAGCTAATAATAACAAAAACCACCCCGATTCCGAGGGGTGATTTTTACATTTTTTGAGTTTGTACTGATTCTTCGAATACAAATTAATTTAATAATTTGTACTATAACTATAACATATAATAATACGAATATCTAGCCCAAGTGCTACAGTTATTTATTTAGAAAAAAACATCTCGTCATCGTCCTCAAAGGGTGTTCTTGTTGCTTCTGTCTTTTCCTTTTTAGTTGAACTTACTTTTAGAGTTTCAGTTTTTTTTATGGCCGCAACTTCACTAGTTTCAGGAAGATGATCACTGCGTATTTCTTCTAAAATTTCATTTTCATCATCGATTGCTTCTTCCTCCTCATCAGAGCTTAAACTTAACTCTTCTTTTATTTTTTCTTCCTCAGCTTCAATTTCATTTTCTTCCGCCTGCGCTTCTAAGTTATCCCGAGCATCTTCATCGGCTTCAATTTCTTTAACCTTATCACTCTTAAATACCAAGGTATCATCATTTCCTTCGTCAGCTCCTAAATAACTAGCGGGGGCACTTGAACTGGCGCGGTCATGAACAGGAATACCACTAATATATTCCTCACCCTGAGCATCATATTCTTCTTGACTAAGCATTACTTCTCTTGGTTTAGCACCATTAGAGGGACCAATTATTCCCGCCTCTTCAAGCATGTCTAGAATTTTTGCCGCTCGTCCGTAGCCGATTGATAAGCGTCTTTGTAACATTGAAGTTGAGGCTTTCCCTGCTTTAACAATTAATTCTTTCGCAGCTTCAAAAAGTTCATCTTCATCACCGCGATTACCATCAAGTCCAACGCCAGCATTACCACCGACTTTCTGTCTATTAGTAACCCCTTCTAAATATTCAGCTGGGCCACTCTTATCTTTAATGTAACTAACAACATCATTAATTTCGGCGTCACTTAAATAAGCGCCCTGAATTCTTTTTGGTTTTGAAAATTCGGCGGTCATAAATAACATATCACCTTGACCTAATAATTTTTCGGCACCGCTTGAATCTAAAATAGTTTTTGAATCAACTAGCGAGGCCACCGAAAAAGCAATACGAGTCGGAACGTTGGCTTTAATAAGACCAGTGATAACATCGACGCTCGGTCTTTGGGTTGCCAAAATTAAATGGATACCGATTGCGCGCGACATTTGCGCTAAGCGAATAATTGAAGCCTCCATTTCTTTTCCACTGGTCATCATAAAATCAGCTAGTTCATCAATTATAAAAACAATGTAAGGTAATTTTTCTTTACTAACGACATTATAAGATTGAATATTTCTTTTCCCAGCTTTATTTAAAACATCATAACGACGTTCCATTTCATTTAAACACCACTTTAAAGCGTTGATTGTTTTATTAACATCAGTAATAACTGGAGTTAGTAAATGAGGAATGCCGTTATAGGTCGGGAGCTCAACTCTTTTAGGATCAACCATAATAAAGCGAAGCTCATCGGGATTATTTTGATAAAGTAAACTAACAATAATTGAATTTAAACAAACTGATTTACCCGAATTAGTCGCACCCGCAACTAATAAGTGCGGCATCTTCGTTAAATCATATAACCAAGCAGTACCAGCAACATCTTTACCAAGGACAACAAACAAATTATTTTTACGATCTTTAAAAGCTTGATCCTCTAAAATCTCGCGCAAGCCGACAATAGCTTTGGCGCGATTAGGAACTTCAACCCCAACTAAAGACTTCCCTGGAATCGGTGCTTCAATTCTAATTGGATGAGCCGCTAAAGATAAAGAAAGATCATTACTTAGAGTTGTAATGCGTGATAATTTAACGCCTTCGGCCGGACGGAAAGTATATTGAGTAACTGTTGGCCCAACTTTTGTTTCCCCCATTTCAACATCAATACCGAATTTATTTAAAGTTTTTTGAATTTTCAAAGCATTGGCTTCGGTATCACCGCCGACTGCCTTTGAGAATTTATTATTTAAAAGTTCGAGCGGCAAATCAATTTTAATTGAACGCTTCGGCCAAATAATCTTTTCTTGGATTTTTGTTGTATTTTTCTGCGCTAAAGCTTTAGCCGGATTAACAATCTCATCAACTTCACCTTCAAGCTCAGCTTCAGTCGGGATAACATCTTTCTTTTGCCAGGCCATTAATATCTCATCTTTTGCAGCGCTCACAAATTGCTGTCCTTGATTATCTTCAATTTCTCGACTGGAAAATAAATTTCTAAAGAATAATCCAAAGGGACGGAAAACTTTAGCTAGCGCACTTTCTTGCCCGATAATTCTAGCTAGCGATGTATTAAAAACTAAAACTAGTGAAATTAAAAGAAGAGCAATTAAAACTAGGACTCCACCCCAAAAACCAAAAATGTAATTAAATAACTGACTTAAATATAAACCAACATAACCACCGCCATAACCAAGCTCAACGCTTGCCTCCCAATTTTCGGGCTTAATAAAAAAATGAAATAAAGTTTGATAAGAAGCAAACAGAAGTCCTAAACCTAGATAATCAGTAAATTTCAAAGGATTCTTGGTTTTTATAATTAACAAAATTGCCCAGTACAAAAAAATAAAAGGCATAAACCATTTTCCATAACCAAAAATAAGCGTTAACCATTTTGAAATAAACTGACCGAAATGACCAGAAAGATTTACTAAGCCGAGCAAACTAACTAGACCGAGTAAAATCAGGATAACAATAAAAATACTGCGCTTAGCTCTATCATTGAGCTCAATTTTTGGTAAGTTCACGTAATCCATCGGATTGTTTGATTTTTTCTTACGGGACATAGATTATAAAATAAAGACTGAAATTAACAATATGTACATTATATCATATTGACGGCCTGAAGCCATAAATTTTAATTAATCTCAATATCAATAAACACCGCCTGGGGCACGACCGCTCTGATTCTTTTTTCAATATCATCAATTTTTTTACCGACTAAACGTGGAACCCTATCTAAATACTCTACAGAAAACTTCATAAAATTTTCAAAGCTTTGTTTAGCATCCTCGTATTCGTTCTCAAAAAAATGATGCTGTGACATTTCTTTTAAAAGAATTGAGGCATTAAACTCGACGTCAAACTTAATCAAGTATTTATCAACGTCTAAAATGGCTGATTTAAAATCAAGAACTTTTTCTATCGTCGGCTCGCTATTTAAAATATCCATGATAATTTCTTCAACTTCTTTTGGAACAGATTTTGTAATCAAATAATTACGATTTTTAGCGATTAAAACAATGGCCATTACGCCAAGCAAAATACCAATTAAAATTGAACCCAGAGCATCCCAGTAAATTTTACCGGTAAAATAAGTTAGCCCCAAACTCGCCAAAGCAATTATAATACCAATTACCGCCAAACCATCTTCGTATAAAACGGCTAGAGTTGACGGGTCAGCTTCCGCTAAGGTTTTTTTAATTTTAAGTTTTGAAGTCTTTAAAGTGTGTCTAGTTATTTCCCGAAGAGCAATTAAAAAGGTTGAGAACTCAATAATAAATGAAACGATTAAAATAATTATTGCCCAGATGTTAAAATGAATTTCAGGTTTATGTATTAGAGCGATAATCCCGTGATAGATGGTCACACCACAGCCAATGAAAAAAATTCCCAAGGCGGATATTAAGGCCCAGATATACCGCTCCTTACCATAGCCGTAATTAAAATTCTTATCCGGCTGTTTAGTTGATTTTCTTACTCCCACTACCAGTAGAAACTGGTTGGCTGTATCAGCTAAACTGTGAATAGCTTCAGAAAATAATGCACCCGATCCGGTTACTAGAAATCCGATAAACTTTGCCACGCAGACAATTGCGTTACCGACCAGCGCCGCTAAAACCGGAAAAAGACCAGACGCTTTTATCTTTATTTTCGACGAATCATCATCCCTATCATCATTCATATCTATAATTTTAAATTATCCTTAACCATATTTAATAACTCTTCTGCTCTTTTTTCATTATGGCCAAAGACAAGAAATAAATACGTTGAAGTTCTAATTGCCGTAAAGTTATAATATAAGTCTATTCTATCTTTAAGGTTTTGAGTTAGCTCCAGTCCGGAGGCTGTTAAATAAGTATGTAAAAATAACTCTTTCATTTTTAGAGCATAATCGCGCTCCGAAATTCTAGTGACGATTTTATATTCTAACTGTTGCATAAAAGTACCGAGATCACGGGCGAAATCACTTAAACACAAATCAGTAAAATCAATTAAACCAATTCTATTTTCTGACGTCTTAATAATATTTTCTGGATGAGCGTCTCCATGGATTAATTTTAAGGGTTCATTAGAATTAAAAAATTTTTCTTCTTGCTCAATAAAATAGGAATAAACTTTTTTTAAATAAGGACAATACTTATCTCCGTAACGCGCAGTCATTTCAATAAATATTTTTTCTGTCCCAGGAATAACAGTTCTAATTCGAGAATTAATCGGATTAAAATTAGCTTCAACCCCACAAGGTAGAGCATGAAGCTTAGCAAATAATTCCGCCGCCTCAATAACAATTTTTTCGACATTACTAACGTCCTTTTTTTTAATATAATACAAAAGGTTTTCACCGTTAAGCGCGCGATAAAATGTACCGTTAAATTCTTCAGAAAAAAATAAGGGACGAGGCAAGTCGACACCATGGCTACTGAACTTCTTGTCCCATAAAAATTTCAAAGCCTCAAAAACATTTTCTCGCGGTTCGTCGCTATGGGCTGAACAAACAATTGGAATTTTAGTTATCTTTCCAGAAGCGTCTTGAAAATGTACCCTAAAACCAATAACGCAATGGTAGGTTGTCTCCCAAACCATCTTCTTATAAGGACTAATTTCAACCCGTTCAATATCCTTAAAAGACGGATAAAGCGGTAATAATTCTTTTCGAAAATAATCAATAACAAACTGCTCGTCAAATAAATGCAAGATTTTATTCATATTGTTTCTGCCAGTGTTTTTTCCAATGCTCTTCCCAGATTAATTTTTTAATTTTTAAATAATATTTTTCTGCTTCTAATTTCTGCTTTTTAGTTTTTTTGTCATTTAAAGATCTAATGCTTCTCACTAAATCCTCAAGTCCACGTTCAATATCATCCGGACTCCAAGCATAAGGACCAAATATTTTTGAAAAATCGCGGGCACTAGCCCACCAGAAAGTGCAACTGGCAAGACCGCGGGATAAATGCCAACGATACCATGAATAATTTTTATCCTTTTTATACTTTTCATCAAGTGCGAGCGCCAGCGCCGCTAACTTCCAGAGTAAAGTTTGAATCTTATTATTCTTATTTTGCCAAAGCGCATAAGCTTGTCCAGATTTTACTTCCGAAACCGTCGACTCCCAAGAACATGGCCAGATTTTAATTTTCTGCGCTTTTTTCTTGTTCAATTTATCAATAAAAGTCGATAAAGTTAAAGTTTTAATATCTTTGTTTTTAACAATTTTTTCCATTTCGCCAGTCGGGTCTTCATGGCGAAGACCATAAAGTTCAGCATCAGTCGCACTAATGTTTATTTTTTCTACCAGCTTCCCGTCGGTTTTTTTAATTAATTTCGCTTTCATTTCGCCGAGTAAGCTATCGGGCGGATAAGTGCTTGATAGTTGACGGTCACGAAAAACTACCTTAAGACCACTATCAATATCAATATACAATTCATTTATATTTGGTCGGGCTTTCGTTCCCCCGCTATAAGCTATCTCATCAAGAATAATCCACTCATAACCCAAGCGCTTAACGATTTTAGCCACTGATACTGAATAAGCCATTTCCGGCAAAAAGAAACCCTTGGGTTTAAAATTTTTACCGAACATTTTTCTTAGTATTTTTTCATTTTCCTTAATCTGACGGATAACTTCTTTTTCTGGCAGTAGCGGCAAGAAGCCATGATAATAAGCTGAACCCGTTAATTCTACTTTACCTTTTTTTACCAAAAATTTTAAACGATCTAAAAAAGCTTTTTCTTTTGCCTCTTCTAGGCGCTCAAGTAAACAGCCGCTAATGTTAAAGGTCATCTTTAGCGCCTGATGTTCTTCTAATAAACGCAAAAGGCGCCAATAGCTTTTGTCGAGCGCTTTTCTAATATTATAAAACTCGGTATTAGCGGGTTGATAAAAATGAAGAAAATTTAACCAAAGCATAATTAATATTTAATTACCTTCTTATATAATTCTAAATACTTTTTCGCCGGAATTTCCCAGCTAGTTGATTGCTTCATAGCGCGCTTAACAAGATTCTCCCAAACTTTTTTATGTTTAAAATTCTCAAGAGCTCGGATAATCGTCGTATAAAACAAAGTTTCGTCCTCCGTTTTGAAAGTAAATCCAGTTCCTTTGCGCGAAGTTGGATTAAAATTTTCTACCGTATCGTATAAGCCACCAATTTCGCGGACAATCGGAATACAACCATAGCGCATCGCAATTAATTGATTAATCCCACAAGGTTCATGATTAGATGGAAGCAAAAATAAGTCCGCACCTGCATATATTAAACTCTCCATTTTTTGATCAAAAGGCATCCAGACCATTTTACTAGAATGTTTTTTTTGTAATTTTTTTATCGGTTCAATGTATTCTTTATTGCCATCTCCTAAAAAAATTAATTGAATATCAAGCTTTAAAAGGGACTCAATTATTTTTAAAATCAAATCAAAACCCTTTTGAAAAGTTACTCGGGATGTCGTGCATAAAACTGGAACATCTTTATTTATCGTCAAACCGATTTTCTTTTGCAAATATTCTTTATTATCGACTTTAAGATTTAATTTATTTAAGGAATAGCACCGAAACAAATTCTTGTCTTTTTCCGGATTATAAGTATTATAATCAATTCCATTAATAATTCCGAATAATCGCTCCGAACGATTTTTCAAAACGCGATTCAAATCCTGTCCAAAGCGTTTTGTCATAATCTCTTCACGATATTGCTCGCTAACAGTATTTATAATGTCGGCCGAACGAATAGCTCGCTTCGCAAAATTTATGTCTTCAAGCTTTGGATCGCTTAAGTGAGGAATTCGACTTCGTCCATAATCTTTTCGCTCTGGTGGTATCTCCCACCAATTATGACCAAACTGAAAAATAAGGTTATGAATAGTGAAAATAGTTTTTGCTTTCTTTAAAGTTTTTGAATAACGAAAATCAGTCTTTAAAAAATAAGGAATTAAACCAGTTTGCCAATCATGGCAGTGTATAATGTCAGCGGAAAATTTCAAAAGAGAAAGAAGTTTTAAGGCAGCGACGTCAAACACTAAAAAACGAGCATTTTCATTAGCGGAACCATACAGATGTTTATGTTTAGAAAAAAAGGCTTTATTTTCGACAAAGTAAATTGGCAAATCTTTCATTATATAAGCGCGCCAATAATTTACCTTAACATTCTCTTGAGAATTAAGACGCAAGTTTACATTTTCAAAAATCATTTCTAAGTCGAACTCTTTTTTATTGATTGTCTGACCATAAAGAGGAGTAATGATTATTACTTCATGGCCTAATCTTTTTTGAGCTTTTGGTAAGCTTCGAGCGACATCACCAAGACCACCTGTTTTTGAATAAGGCGAAACTTCGGAAGCAATATGGACAATTTTTAATTTTTTAGACATAACTTGCAATTTAAGCCGCAGATAGCAATCGCTAAAGCATCAGCCGCATCATCAGGCTGAGGCAATTCTTTTAATTTAAGAATAAGCTTGACCATTTTTTGCACTTGAAGTTTCGAGGCTTTTCCGTAAGCCGAGACAGCTGCCTTTACTTGCGATGGTGTGTAATCAGCAATGATTAATTTGTTCTGTTTAAGTGTTAAAAGAATAACCCCACGTGCTTGTCCAACAATTAGAGCCGTGCGCACATTTTTATTAAAAAATAACTGCTCAATCGTCGCTAAATCAGGTTTATATTTTTTTATTATTTTATCAAGTTCAGTATGGAGAATTTCCAGACGGGAAATCAAATCTAATTTCGAGCTGGTTTTTATCGAACCATAACACAAACAAGTTAAATTTGACCCCTCGGATCTGATTACGCCATAGCCGGTATCAGCAATTCCTGGATCAATTCCTAAAATTATTTTGACTTGTGCCATAGTAACAGCCTTACAATAAGTTAGTATAATAATCACTCACATCCTCATTGTCATCAAGAGCTTCCATAAATTTTTCTAATTTTTCTTTTTCATCTTCTGGCATAACCATTTTTTCTTTTGAAACATATTCAATGTCAGCTGATTCTACTTTAAGCCCTTTGGCCTCCAAGAATTCTTTTAGTTTTTGTAAATCCTTCATTTCCATATAAACCGTTATTCCCTCCTCCTCTTTAACAAAATCATTAATACTCTGATCAATCAGTTCTAGTTCCAACTCTTCATTACTAAGTTTTTTTGCTTTTATTTCTTCAGCCGCAATTCGAATAACTCCTAGCTGACCAAAATTCCACATGACAGCGCCGAAAGCACCGCCATTTTTTGTAAATAAATGGCGAACAGTTGAGCCGCTGCGATTTTTATTATCAGTTAAACATTTAACTATCACTTGAATTCCATGAGGCAAAATCCCTTCATAAAACAATTCTTCAATGATTGCACCCCCGAGTTCTCCGGTTCCCTTTTTAATCGCTCTTTCAATATTGTCTTTTGGCATACTCACATCACGAGCGCGATCAATTGCCGAACGCAGCGAAGGATTACTATTTGGATCGCCACCTTTTCGGGCAGAAATCGTAATAACATTAGCGAGCTTTGTAAAAACTGCGCCTCTCTTAGCATCAACTAATTCTTTTTGGCGATGGGTTGTCGCCCATTTTGAGTGTCCAGACATAAAATATATTCATTAATTAGCATTTTTATCCTACCGCAAATTGAAATAAAAATCAAGATGAATTATAATGAAAACATATATAAAATAAGCAAAAATATGAATTATAAAAATTTACCGAATCTTGATGAGACTGTAATCGCTGCCCTAAGTTTCTTCGCTGATAACAAAGTTCCGCGTCTCAATCTTAAGCCATTCTCACTGCCAATTGTTGTCGGTAGCGGCAATGCTTATAATACTGGACAAATTATCTTCTCAAAAATTCCCGCAATTATCGCTAGCGAAAGTAATTTTAAAACTATTTTAAGTAATTATAAAAAACTAATTAATAATAAAACCATAACTCAAGCCGTGATAATTTCTGCTTCTGGCGAAAAAGATTCTATTTGGGAAATAAAATTAGCAAAAAAATATAAACTGAAAACTACTCTTTTAACCTGTAGCCAAAACTCAAGTGCGGCTAAATTAGCTGATAAAGTTATTTCCTACAAAAAGCTGGCTGAGCCTTATACCTATAATGTTTCGACCTATCTCGGAATGATTTTATCTTCCGGCCAAGAAAATGCACGAGAAATTAAAAAATATCTCACAAATTTAAAGCTAAATAAGAATCTAAAAAACTATAATGCTTTTTCTTTTATTTTACCCGATGAATTTGCTGCCATTGCCCCAATGCTGGAAATAAAAAGAAATGAACTATTTGGTCCATATATATCCTTGCGTGCTTTCAGCTTCGGAGAAGCTCGACATGCTAAATTTGTAAATAATTCAGACAAGGAATTGGTTATTAGTTTTGGCGAAAATAAATATTTCGGCAAAACGGCCAATCGAATTGAAATAAAATTACCTCGTAACGCTGGTAATAGCTTTATTATGGCCCTTAGTTATTACTTAATCGGAAAAATTCAAGCTATAAAAACACCTTATTTTAAAAAGAATATTGCTAATTTTTGCGAAACTGGACCTAAAGCTTACGGAACTAATAAAGCCTTTGATATTATTGTTCCAGAAAATTAAACTTATTTATCATCAATTTCTAAATTTCTATATTTTTTCGCCCCAAAAAATACCTTTTAAAAGGTATTTTGTTTATCTTGACAAAAACTAGAATAATATGTAAAATAAGCTTTCTTGGGACAAATAGGCCGAAAATGGTCTAGGCGTTTATTCCTAAGAAATCCCACCCTGGAACTGGGTTCTTTAAAAATAAAAAAGTCATGAAAAAAAACATCAAACAAATCTTAGCTATTATCCTGTCTTTAGAGGTTATAGTCTTGGTGGGTATTGTACTCATTTCAATGGGTTTCTACTTCACAAAAATCAATCTCATTACTCTTGCGATCTTAAGTTGGGCAAGCCAATTCTGGATTTTTGTTTTTCTCACCTCGCTTGTCCTGATTCTAACATCTCTGAAAATAAAAGAACGAAAATGGATAATAAATGCCCCGCCTTATTGGCAAAAACTCACTTTAAAGTACTCTAAAATTTTAAAAAGGACAGAAAAAACTATGCTCTATACCGGAATTGGTATCTTAGTTTTAACGCCTTTTCTCGCTCTAAACCGACTTAGTTTTCTCTTAAATTTCATAACGGTTATTGGTCATCTCGCACTGCTTGCGATTTTACTTTTAATTATCTATAAAACTTACGTTTTTCTTGTTCGTGATTACTTTAAGAAAAAGCGAATCGATAAAGCAAATAAAATAAAAGAGTTGCAGAGACTTGAGACAGAAGAAATGGAAAGAAAAAATGAAATGATTATTCGTGAAAGCTTAGAAAATTTACCCCTAAAAACCCTAGCCTTAGACTACGTTAGTCTTAAAGGAAGGGGCGACGGTGAAGACAGAAAAAAGATTGCTCAACTGGATTTTGAAGAAATAAGTCGGCAAATTGAAGACAAAAAAATGTTTTCTAATACTGACTTGATAGAAGTATGCCAAAAGATTAGCCATGCAAATTGTCAGCTTGATAATGATTTTCTCATTCTAATCACCGATCAATGTCTTGATTTAAAACTTGATTTTCTAATTTTCTCGACCTTATCTTTTTGCAAACCAAATTCCCTGCCTGTCTTATTTGGCGCTTATCCGAATAAAAAAATGCTCGTTGAAAGATTTCTTAATAAAGATAACCCCTTCACTAACAGCAAGCTACTTTACGATTTTCTTTTCAATGAGCTAAAGTTAGAATTTAAAATAGCTATATTCGAAGGTTTAACAAAAATTTTAATTTTTGCCTGGAAAAAAAATTGGGATATCGAAACTCTTAAATTAATTCAAATCAGACTCACTTCCCTATTTTCTTTTGCAAATTCACAAGTTTTATTGTTAAGAAAACCGCAAGATGCAAAAAAATTAGCTCAAGCTCTCTGCTTTATCGCAAAAGACTTCAACGACGAAGGAATCGAAATATTCGAAAAAGAAGTTATGAGTCAGATAATAATGGATTTAAGTTTGATTATCGACGAGAAGGGACTACAAAAAAAAGAATAGCAATATTCTTTAAAATACACCTTTTCAAAAGCCCAGCTTTACGCAGGGCTTTTTTATTTCTATATTTTTCCCTGGTTCTTAACCTTGTTAATCGCTGACTGAAGTTTTTTCGAATCAGATAAATAATAATGTCGAATAGGGTTTAACTTGCTGTCCAGTTCATAAACGAGCGGAACTCCGGTCGGGACATCAAGGGTGCTTATTTCCGTCGCCGATACCTTATCTAGATATTTTATAATTGCCCTTAAACTATTTCCACTGGCAGTAATAATAATTTTTTTATTTTTTTTAATCTGCGGAACAATCTCTTTTTGCCAAAATGGTAACACGCGCGCAACCACATCTTTTAAACTTTCCGCTTCCGGAACCTTTATACCTTTATATTTTGGGTCGTGCGCTTGATTAAATTTATTATATTTATCAATTTTAGGCGGGGGCGTACTATAACTCCGACGCCAAATTAAAACTTGCTTTTCGCCAAACTTTTCTGCCATTTCTTTTTTACTTAAACCCTGTAAATTACCATAATGCCTTTCATTTAAACGCCAATCTAAAATAACTGGAATTTTTACTTCTTTTAGATCACGTAAAACTATATTTAAAGTTCGCTTCGCGCGTACTAGTAAGGACGTATAGGCTAAATCAAATTTAAAGCCTTTTTTTCTGAGTTCAAGCGCCGCGTTATGAGCTTCACTGACGCCCTTAACTGTTAAGTTAACATCAGTCCAGCCAGTAAACAGGCCCTTTTTATTCCAAACACTTTCTCCGTGACGAAGTAAAACAATTTTATACATAAATAATTAAAATTTATTATATTATTTTCATTATATCATAAATTGACTATAAAAGTTCAAAAATGATAGTATAATTATGAGCTTTATATAAACATATTAATAAACCTCGAAAAACACAATTTAAAAAGATAGCCGTTGAAACTGGCTTAATATCGATTAAGGCCACTTTTTTAATAAAAAAGCTATTATCTCGCCCCTTCCGGTTAATTGCCGGTTTTTTTCGTTGGACTTTTAAATTTCTTTTTTATAGAACATTAGTTAAAATATACTATCAATTATTTCGCTGGCGTAAAAATGGCCTTATAAAGAATTCACCATTTGAGCTTTTAAAAAACCAATCTGTCTATCTCTTTATTTTTGTTCTTATTTTTATTATCCTATTAGCTAACTTTACCAACACTGATCGAGCGGGCGCTATGCAAGCAAAAATTCCCACAACGGTTATGGCAAGCCTAGTTATAAATGGGTTTACCTCGCTTTCGAGCGAAACCCTAGTTGAGGAAACTCTAACGCCTAACGATATAATCACTGCCGGTAAAGACAAGTATGTCGATGATTCTTGTGCCTTAGCAAAAAACACAATTATTGACTCATCAGATGATATAAATCAATTTGATACTTTAGTTTTTAATGATAATAGTGATTTAGTCTTTAAACCGCAATTAATAGACGCCGACGACAAAGCAAATGGCGAAGCAGCGGCAGTTAGAAATGAAATCATTTATTACCTTGTTCAAAATGGGGACACAATTTCAACAATTGCTCGTCGTTTTGGGCTAACGGTCAATACACTTTTATGGGCCAATAATCTAACTTCTTTTAGCTTACTTCATCTCGGCGATCGCTTAACAATTTTACCATACAGCGGCGTTTTATATACTGTTAAAAAGGGCGATACTTTAGCTAAAATTGCTCTTACTTATGACGTCGACCTAGAAAAGATATTAAGCTGCAATGCCCTGGGGAATAGCTTGAGTATCGGTCAAAAAATTGTCATTCCGGGTGCAAAAAATATTTCTCAGTACGTAGCAGCTAGCAAGCCGGCAACTCCGAGCTATACCGGCGTCTCAATTATCAAAGATTTAATTAAAAATCCAAGCGTTAAAATTAGTGGTAGCAAGATGACCTGGCCGACAGTTGGCACCCGTATTTCTCAATATTTCTCTTGGCGTCATGTCGGGGTTGATATCGCTAATAAAATCGGAACTCCAATTTATGCAGCTGATAGCGGAACCGTCGTCATCGCCCAAGGTGGTTATAATGGCGGTTATGGTAATACAATTGTTATTGATCACGGTGGCGGAATAAAAACCCGTTACGGCCATGCCTCAAAACTATTTGTTAAGGTTGGAGAAAAGGTTGAGAAAGGAGAAAATATTGCCGCCATGGGTTCAACCGGTAATTCAACTGGGCCACACCTTCATTTTGAAGTTCTGGTTAATGGTGCTAAAAAGAATCCTTTAGACTTCGTAAGATAATAAATTAAAAAATATGGGACAAATTATTCTAGGCATTGTAATCACAATTAGTGGAATCCTAATGATTATGAAGACCGAATGGCTAATAAACAACTTCGGGCATATCGCTTGGTTTGAAGATAAACTCGGCTCCGAAGGAGGCACAAGACTTGGATACAAGCTAATGGGTCTTATAATTCTGATTATCGGCATTATCGTTATGACTGGAAGTGGTAACCAATTTATGAACTGGCTACTAAGCCCACTTCTAAAATATGGCCCAAGCCCTTCACAAAATTAATAATCCTGTTTATAATCATTAAGTCATCTTAAAGATGACTTTATTGGGCCCTTAGCTCATCTGGTAGAGCACCTGCTTTGCAAGCAGGGGGTGGCAGGTTCGAGTCCTGTAGGGTCCACTAACTAAAAAATACTCAGTGAATACTGAGTATTTTTTAGTTAATATGGGTAAACTACCGGGCGAGAACAGGCAGCGAGTGAGATATGAGGAGAAGCGGAGCGACTCCGAGTAATCGAGCGACGATAAACGCGAGCTGGCGAGCGTTTAGCGGGTCTGCCACGGCAACGAGCCGCGCACTGCGCGGCGAGGCGATATAACCTTTTGGAAATCTTCTTTTTAAAGACCACAAATAAAAAATCCCCGAAAGAAATAAACTTTTTTAAAGTTTAAATATTTTCAGGGATTAAAATGCTTCTTAAAAGAACGATTACGCTGCTTTAATAAATTTCGGTAAAACAATACGATGATGTCTTTTTGCCTCCCAAATATCTCCAGCCCGAAAACGATAATTATGAACATTTAAACCATCATAATAGCTACAAACATTAACTACAGAATATTCATAATTAACTTTGGTTAAAAATAGAGTAACGCCTCCTTCATGAGCAAGCCAAGCGAAATATTTTTCACAAAATCTAATGATTTGATGATGGGAAAGTACTAGCTTGTCCAGTTCTGAACCAATCGAATTAAAGATTCGAACAAAGTCTCGATCTTCAATTACTTCATAAACATTAAGGAAAATTTCTGGTGTTGGATAATTTGCTTCATTTTTACCCAGACCGATGAAAAATTCCTCAATATATGACTTGAATAATTCTTTGGCGTCAGTGATATTTCTGTCTCCGTTTAAAGGCTCAATTACTAATTCCTCATTAAGATTAACCTGCCTAAGAAGTGGAACTTTTTTTTCCAATCTTTCGACAAATATATCTTCAATTAGTTTAAAGAGCATCTCCGGTTGATTCACAACCGCCCAAATTTCTTTTTGATCAGCATGCGTTTTTTTAGCGGCACTATCAAGGGCTTTAATTATAATTTCTGCCACAGCAGGCCCTTGCTCAAAAATTGAATTTTGATTTCCTTTTTCCATGACATATATTTTTTAAATTGTTAAAGAATCTAAATAAATTATATCACAAGCAAATTATCTTGTTAAATAAAAAAGCGGAGATTTTTTTCTCCGCCTGAAAGATTCATATTTTTCTTTCAATACTTATTCAAACCTAATTCGTTTGAAAAATTTTCAACATTTAAATCAGCCTCAAAAATATTTATTTTGTACTCTTTTGGAAGTAGGGTTAAAATTTCAAAGAAACTAAAACTGTCGAACATGTTAGCGTTCCACAAACGGGGATACTGGGTTAATTTTACAATTCTTTTGACCTCGTTATCAGTTAGAAGTGCTAAGGCTAACAGATGATTATGCCCTTTTTCTTTGCCTAACCAATTCTCTAGAAAATCGTGAGCAATCATAAAATCTTTTTTTGTTTGCTGTCTCTCCTTGCCTAAATCTAGTTTTGAATAAAAGTTCTCATAAGACCACTGTCGCAGGGTTTCAAACTTCTGAGCAACATGTGATTCACTAAAAGAAATAAAACCTTTTTCACTACTTTCTTTAACAAGGGCGTAAACACATTTCTGCCAGGATTCTCTCTGATTTTTTCCTAACTCATAAAATTCAGAAGGAAATTTATCTTTAGTTAAAAAACCAAAACGAAGGGCATCGTTAAAATCACTAAAAGTGTAAGCGATTTTATCGGAAAACATAATAACAGCATATTCAAGAGGTAAATTAACGTTAACTTGAAGGTCATTCTTTCCGCGTGAATGATTTACGATACCATTAAGAGTTTCCCAACTTAAATTTAAACCCAGGCCGCCGCGCTCAATTTTTTGAGCAACAATTACACTCATGATTTCATGTCTAAATTTCAATCCGGAAATTTCAGAGATAACTTTCTCCCCAAGATGTCCAAAAGAAACATGACCAATGTCGTGACCGAAGGCAATTGCTTCAACCAAGGGAATGTTGAGACCAAGAATACTTGCGATCTCAATTGCTAGAGCCACAACTTCATTAGTGTGAACAAAACGGTTGCGAATGTTATTGTTTCCATTATCACTTGGAAAAACCTGAGTGACATTAGGAAGGCGGCGAAAAGCTTTGCTATTTAAAATAGCCATTGTATCCATTAAGTATGGATCAATAACTTGCGCCATGGGAGCATCTTCAGAAATACAAGGAAAACGTCTTCCGCGACTAGTAAGTGAAGAAAAGGCCTTTGCGGCCAATGAATTCTGATAAGGTCGAAAATCGACCTGGTAATTTGTCTGGTTCATATGTCTATTTTTAGTTTTTAAAGAACAAAGGATTATTTATCGGTGTTCAAGGTATTTTAGTCTAAAAACTAAAAAAGTCAACCAAGGATTGACTTTATGACCAATATGTTATAAAGTTACATAAACCAGAGAAAAAGCATTCATATCTAAGAAAAAATACTGGTTTGTGGTTTGACTTGCTTATCAAGACCGGTCCAAAATAGGACCCATGTCTACGTTCATTCAATTACTCGTTCTTTTTCGCTCCTGGACTCCGGCTGCTTATCTTGCCGGAGTTTTTTTTATTTTGCTCCTTAAGCCTAAAGATGATAAAATTAGTCTATGTCTAAGACCAAACCAAAATTAATCATTATTGACGGAAATGCCCTAATTCACCGTAGTTTTCATGCTTTACCACCGACGCTACGCACTAAAAAGGGAGTGCTGGTTAACGCTGTCTATGGCTTTACTTCTTTCCTACTCAAAGCTCTTAATGAATTTCATCCGGAATATGTAGTTTTAACGCTTGATAAAAAAGGTCCCACTTTTCGTCATGAAGCTTACTCTGAATACAAGGCTACTCGCGTAAAAGCCCCAGACGAATTATATGAACAGATTCCCTTAGTTAAAGAAGTTGCCACGGCATTTAATATTCCAATTTTTGAATTAAGTGGTTTTGAGGCAGACGATTTAATCGGAACTATTTGTGAGCTGACAAAAAAAGAAAAGAATTTAGAAAAAATAATTATAACTGGCGATCTTGATACTCTACAATTAATCAACGATAACACCAAAGTCTATACTATGAGCCGCGGTTTATCTGATAGTGTTTTATATGGTGCCGAACAAGTGCGCGCGCGCTATAATTTAAACCCTGATCAAATTATCGATTATAAAGCCTTACGCGGCGATGTTAGCGATAACATTCCGGGAGTAAAAGGAATCGGCGAAAAAACTGCGAGTGAATTATTAGTTGAGTTTAAAACTTTAGATGGCGTTTATAGCGCAGTAGAAAAAAATAATCCAAAAATTAGAACCCGAATTCTTGAACTTTTAAAAGAACATAAAAATGAAGCTTACCTAAGCCAAGATTTAGCAACCATACATCTTGATGCACCAATAAAACTGTCACTCAGCGACATAAGTTTTAGCTCCTTTAGAGTAGAAAATGTTGTTAAAATTTTTAGTGAATTCGAATTTAAGTCACTACTTATTAAAGTTAAAGATTTGCGCGATAATATAAATAAAGCGCACGGAAAAAAATCTGAAACCGAACTAGCTAAAGAAACCGCTAACGAAAAAGAAAATAATCCCGCTTCAAATAAATCAATTCGTAACGAGAAAAAATTAAATTATCAACTGATCGATAATGATAAAAAGTTTAATGTTTTTTTAAAAAAATTAAAGAGCCAAAAAAGCTTTGCTCTTAATACTGAAACAACTAGCTTCGATCCGATTACGGCTAAATTAATTGGCATTAGTTTTTCTTGGGCACCAGGCGAAGCTTATTTCGTTTTAATAAATAAGACACGCTTAAATGAATTAAAACCAATATTGGAAAATAAAACTATTAAGAAATACGGACACAACTTAAAATTTATTTGGCGTGTCTTAAAAAACCAGGGGATTGAACTTAGCGTCCTCGCTTTTGATGTAATGATTGCATCCTATTTATTAAATCCCGCTAGCCGCCAACATAATCTCGACTCAATCGTTTTTACGGAATTGGGTTTTGAAAAAATTAATAAAGAGAAATTAATTAATGGCCAAGCAACTCAGTTAAGTATGGATTTTAATGCTCTCGATAACGACAAGCTCAGCCTCTATGCTTGCGAGGAGGCAGATCTTACTAATCGCTTAGTTATAACACTAACTAAACGCCTAAGGTCTGAGTCTCTCCTAGATTTATTTAATCAATTAGAAATGCCCCTGGTTCGTGTACTCGGACAAATTGAAAATAATGGTATTAAATTAGATTTAAAACCTCTAAAAATTCTCGATAAAGAAGTCGGGGATAAACTTACGATTCTCGAAAAGAAAATTCATAAATTAGCTAAATCTAAATTCAATATTAATTCAACCAAACAGTTAAAAGAAATCCTTTTTGAAAAACTTGCTATTTCAACGGCTAATATTAAAAAGACTAAAACTGGTTTTTCAACCGCTGAAGATGAACTGGAAAAATTAAATGATTTACATCCGATAATTCCTCTCCTGCGTGAATATCGCGAACTAAATAAACTCCAAACGACCTATTTAAATGCCCTGCCCTTAATGATAAACCCTCAGACCGGAAAAATTCACACTAATTTTAATCAAACTGTCGCGGCCACTGGTCGACTTTCTTCTAACGATCCTAATCTGCAAAATATTCCGACTCGTAGCGATGAAGGGCGAAGAATTCGCTCTGCCTTTGTCGCTGAAAGTGCTTATAAATTTCTTGGCTTTGACTATTCACAAATTGAACTACGCCTGGGCGCTCATATTTCGGGAGATAAAAAAATGATTGCGGCTTTTAAAAATAAGGAAGATATCCATACCGCCACCGCCGCTGAAATTAACGGCGTCAAACTATCTGAAGTTACTAAAAATATGCGTCGGGAAGCCAAGGCCATTAATTTCGGGATACTTTACGGGCAAGGGCCACACGGTTTAAGTCAAAGCGCCGGTATTGCCTACTACGAAGCCAGTGAATTTATTAAAAAATATTTTCTCGCCTATCCCAGTATTAAAAAAATGATTGCAAACTCTATTAAAGAGGCCCAGAAAAATTCCTATGCAATTACTTTATTTGGCCGCAAACGCCCGCTGCCGGAAATAAATTCAAATATTGGGATGATTCGAAAAAGCGCCGAGCGCATGGCTATTAATACCCCTCTACAAGGAACCGCCGCTGATTTAATAAAAATGGCGATGATCAAAGTTGATGAATTAATAAAGAATCATGAAGACGAAATTAAAATGATTTTACAAATTCACGATGAATTGATTTTTGAAGTTAAAAAAGATAAGCTTGATTATTATTCTCCCCTGATTAAAAATATTATGCAGGATGTACTGACTTTACGAGTACCAATTATAGTTGACGAAAGTTTAGGAGATAATTGGGGAGATCTCAAATAAAAAACCGCCATTTTTAGTGACGGTTAGAAAGCGAGAAGCACGATGCAATTTAGATTAGTCAGGAACGGGATCTTTTTCATCAAGAGTAATCAGAATGGCCACGGCAGGTGAGAGAATGCAAATTTCAAGAATCAAAATTGCAACCCATTCATGTTCCTGTGGTTCAAACCAACTAAAGCTAGTGAAAGTAAAAATCACAAAGTCGATTTGACCGGTTAAAAGTAGGGCGGCATTGAGTAGGAGAATAATAGGCAGCGCCCATAAAAAGTAATACAAAATCAGCCGTATTTTTTTCATAATATCAAGGGTTTAAGGTTTTAAAAGAACATATTAAAATACTAGATCTATTTAATTTTAGTGTCAATAATCGAAAAAATCGATAATAGCAAAATAATTAATCAGAAAATGCAAAGGCAAGAAAAAAAACCAAACATATTTAACTTCGACTCATATAGTATTAACGAAAAAACTAATACTATCTCTTTTTTATATTCATTTAATAATGGTTTAAAATTTACCGAAACAATTACGCTTAGAAAACCGCTTGATTGGAAAACCATTAATCGGCCCTTAGTTGAACGAATTATTTTTAATCTTCACTTAGCGCTCGGCATCGGTTACTATAAAGCGTACTGCCCAAAAAAGATTATTATTTCTAGTGGTATTTTATCAAAAGAAGAAGCAAAATTTTGGAATAAACTTTATACCAAAGGACTAGGTGAATTCTTTTATAAAAATAAAATAGATTTTCGTGACTTAATAAACTTTCCTTGGCAAAAAAATAAAAAAACTATTCCTTTGCCTATAAATTTAAAAGAACGAGTCCTTCTTCCTTGGGGTGGTGGCAAAGATTCTTGCGTTTCCGCACAATTACTGGAAGAAATGGGTTACGATTTTACTTTAATAACTTTGCGCGATAGCGATATTCAAAGAGAGACGGCTAAAGTTTCTGGGAAAAATAGGATTATTAATGATCGCCAAATTGATCAAGGTTTAATTGAATTAAATAAAACTGGTGTTTATAACGGACACATTCCAATATCAGCGATATATTCTTGGACAACTATTTTAAGTGCGGCTTTATATAATTACCGCCATGTTGCTTATTCAAATGAAGCTAGTGCCAATTTTGGCAATGTTAAATATTTAGGTGAAGAAATTAATCATCAATATAGTAAATCGCTCGAGTTTGAAAACGACTTCCGTTTATATTTAAAATCCTTCGTGACTGCTGATATCAATCATTTTAGTCTACTGCGCCAATTTACGGAATTAAAAATATCTAAATTATTTTCTAAGTCAGATAAATATTTTTCAACTTTTTCAAGTTGTAATCGAAATTTTTCCTTCACTAAAAAAGCCCAGTCGCGCTGGTGCGGTAAATGCCCTAAATGCGCCTTTACTTTTTCGCAACTATCAGCTTTTATTGAGCGCGATAAATTAATTAAAATTTTCAGCAAGAATTTATTTGCAGATAAGTCACTACTGCCATTATTTCAAGAACTTTTGGGAGAAAAAAGATTTAAACCTTTTGATTGCGTCGGCACTCCGACTGAGGTTAAAGCTTCTCTTCTCCTAGCTAGTAAAAAACCAGCTTGGCGACAAGATTATATTATTAAATATTTTCAAAAAAACATTAAAGCAACTATAAAAAATTCTGGGAAACTAATTAACGATGCCCTGAGAAATAGTCCTGAGCATAATATCCCTGATAATTTTCGTTTGACTTTAATTGTCGGCTACGGCCTAGAAGGTAAGTTCGCCTATAATTATTTACGTCATAAATACCCTGATTTTCAGTTTGCAATTTGTGATAAAAAACCAATTGAACTTGCTGACAAACATATCTTAAAATATTCGGGAATTAATTACTTAGATTCTATTAAAAATTACGATCTTATAATTAAATCACCAGGCGTAAGTAACCTGACTCCGGAAATAATCGCCGCTAAAAACTCTGGACGTGAAATTAGCTCAATCACAAATCTTTTTTTAGAAAAGTACCGAGCTCAAACAATTGGTGTTACGGGAACGAAAGGAAAAAGCACGACAGCTTCTCTTATTTTTGAAATTCTTAAATCGGCTGGAAAAAAAGTTTATTTAATCGGTAACATTGGTTTTGATCCACTAGAACATCTCCTCAGCGAACCGGACGATAAAAAAATATTTGTTTATGAGTTATCAAGCTATCAACTTGAAAACTCTAAATACAGCCCCCATGTTTCCGTACTAATAAATATTTTTCCCGACCATCTCCCTTACCATAATGGTTTTAATAATTATTTTAAGGCTAAAACTAATATCACAAACTTTCAGGGCAAAAATGATTATTTTATTTTTAATTCTGAATACCCCCTTATAAAAACCTTATCAAAAAAAACTGAAGCCCGGATCATTCCTTATCTCAATGAGTGCACGATAAAAAATAATAATATTTATTATAAAAAAGAAATAATTATTTCGCTCAGCGACATTAAACTTTTAGGCAGTCATAACCTAAAAAATATAATGGCGGCTATTTGCGTGGCAAAAATATATAATGTCTCCGCACTCACTATCAAAAAAGCTTTAAAGGCATTTAAAAATCTCGAGCATCGCCTTCAATTTGTCGGCGAGCACAAAGGTATCAGTTTTTATGATGATGCGATTTCGACTACTCCTGAATCGACAATTGCGGCACTTGAAGTTTTTAAAGATAGAATTGATACCATTATTCTAGGCGGCGAGGACCGAGGTTATAAGTTTAAACTTTTAGCGAAACGCCTCGCCGAACTTAAGGTTTCAAACTTTGTTTTATTTCCTGACAGCGGTAAAAAAATAGCCGCCGAAATAAAATTGGTCTACAAACAAAAAAATCTAGAAAGTCCAAAAATGCTTTTCACTAAAAACATGGATGATGTTCTTATGTTCGCGTATAAAAATACTAAGCCAGGAAAAATCTGCCTTCTTTCAACGGCTTCTCCGAGCTATAGCTTATTTAAAGATTTTAAAGAAAAGGGTAGTTTATTTCAAAAGGCAATAAAAAAATACAGTAAATAATATGATTATATTTTTACACGGAGCAGACAACTTTCGTGCTCGTCGTATGCTCACTGAGATGAAAAAAAAATTCATTAAAGATGTTGATCCAAATTCACAAAGCCTTAGCATTCTTGATGGTGCGACGACAACTCTTCAGGAAATATCGGAAAAAATAAATACCGGCTCTCTTTTTGTAAAAAAACGTTTAGTGGTGATTGAAAATATTTTTAAAAACAAAAAAACTAAAATTTTTGTTGAATTAACAGATTTTTTAAAAAGGTTTTCTATCTCTGATGATAATATCCTTATTTTTATTGACGAAGAACTCATCGGAAAAAATAAAACTCTAAAAGTTGACGCTAAAAAACTTTTTACATTTTTAAGTAAACAGAAGTTCGTACAAGAGTTCCCCCAACTTTCAAATATTCAGCTACTAAGTTTTATAAAAAAAGAAGCCGCGACTTATAATAAAGAAGTAAGTACCGTTGCCGCCTTCCTATTAATAAATATTACTAATGCTAATCTCTGGAGCATTACTAATGAAATAAAAAAACTTGCTTATTACAGTAGTTCTAAAATAATCAGCGAAAATGATGTTAAAGAGCTAACTCATGGACCTATTAACGAAGACATATTCGCTTTAACCGATGCTATAAGTGCTAAAAATAGAAATCTCGCGCTTAAGTTACTAGAAGAGCAATACGAAGCTGGTCTAAGCGATGAATATTTAGTCGCCATGCTTATTCGTCAATTTAAAATTCTTCTCCAAATCCGGGCAGCTCTTGATACTAATTTAAGTCAAAGTGAAATGGCGTCGAAATTAAACTTGCATCCCTTCGTAATTAAGAAAGGTTTGTCTCAAGCCCGAAATTTTTCCGCCGAAAATCTAAAAAATTACTTAAATAAACTGATTAATCTTGATTTTTCAAATAAGAACGGTTTGAGCCAAACTAAAACCGAGCTAATGCTTCTGATTTCAAGCTTTTAAAGACTTGCCTTTTTATTTAATATTTGTTATATTTTTACTCGTAAATTTAAAGGGCGATTAGCTCAGTTGGTTAGAGCGCAACACTGATAATGTTGAGGTCGGAGGTTCGAATCCTCCATCGCCCACTCAGTCGTCTAAGAACATTTATAGCGGGATAGAGCAGTTGGCAGCTCGCTAGGCCCATAACCTAGAGGTCGTCGGTTCGAGTCCGACTCCCGCAACAAGTTTCATCATTAACAATTTTTATGCCTCGGTAGCTCAGTGGTAGAGCAAAGGACTGAAAATCCTTGTGTCGTCAGTCCGATTCTGACCCGGGGCACGTAGCATCGGGGTGTGGCCCAGTTGGTCTAAGGCGTCTGGTTTGGGACCAGAAGATCGAGAGTTCAAATCTCTCCACCCCGACATTCAAGAAAAATAAGAATACAAAAAAACAGCCGTCAGGCTGTTTTTTAATTAATTAGTTTTTTTTTGCATCCTATTTATTATCAGTCCGCTAAATTTACTAACAACGTATCCCAAACCCACAAAAAATATAAGATAAGCTAGGGTCGCGAGCCAGGCCGGCATAAAACGATAAAAAATATCATAGCGATACATAATCGGCCAATGCCAAAGATAAATTTCGTAAGAATATAAACCAAGCCAATAAAATAATTTAAATTCTATTTTCTTTAAAATAAAAACCAGCGAAATAGCAATGACCGCAATTATGCTCATCCATTGTTCTTTGTCAGGATTACCACCAATTCCCGAATTATAATTAGCATAAATAAAAACAGCAAGTAAGCTAAGTAAGGTCAAATAATAGCCAATTGCCCGCCAGCCCTGAGATAATTTTTCTATAAGCTCTGGATGTTTTATTTTTGAAATTCCCCAAGCCGCTAAAACACCCAAAGGAAAAGCGATTATATGAATCTTATATAGATGAAGAACAAAATCGAAGAATGTCGGCTGCAGATAAACGAATAAGTAGCCAGCCAAAAAAAGGCCAAGCGCACTGAGCCAAGGCCTTTTTTTTGAAAATAGAAGCGGAAACAATAAATAATAACCAAGAATAAACGTAAAATACCACAAAGGCGAATTAATATCCTGAAATAAATCGGCATGGGTAAATATCCCAATAAACGCCTGCGCTAAATATTGCCAAGAATAAGTTAGCTTTAAAACAAAAATATCCAAGCTCACAAAAACAATTAACGATAACCAAAATGGAATAAATAATTTCAATAACCTTTTTTTATAGAATTGCCAAACGCTTAAATCTTTATGCATCTGGCTAGCAGTTAAGCCAAAACCCGAAAGAAACAAAAATAAATTAACACCGACGCCAGCCATAATTGATAAAGGCCATAGAAATCTCGAATCAGTAACCAGGAAATATCCAATATGTGATAAAACAATCATTAGTATCGCCAATCCTTTTAGCTCAGTAGTTAAAGACGTCGGAAACAGTTCGGTAATTTTTCGAGGCTTTATAAATATGAAAAGCGCCACTAAAAGAATAATTGCGAATATCCAAGTGTCCTGGATTGGGTTATTTACTAATATCTGCATAAATTAGATCAGCCCAGATTTTATAGCCCTGCGCCGAGGGATGAAATAAATCAGCGGCATAATGAGAACCAGGCTCCTTAAATAAATCATGAGTCTGAGTGTATAAATCAATATAATTAACTTTATATTTTTGAGTAAGTTCGAGAATTATTTTATTAAATTGCTTAGTTTTATAATCAAATATGTAATTATATGGCGGTAACAACAAATTATCGGCACCAATATAAGGAATATTAATAACATATATTTTTGCCTTCGTTTCACTCGTCAATCTCTCTAAAATACGATCGTAATTTTTCTTAAAAGTGGCTTTACCAATTTCACCGTGAATATCATTAACTCCTATTAAAAGCGTAACTACGTCGGGTTCATCTTGAATCGCGGCTGAAAGTAGACTCGCTAATATCTCTTTGGTTTTAACTCCGGGAACGGCACGACTCATTAAGGTCACCTGGTAATCATTACCGGCTAAATATTGCGCTAATATATAAGGATAAGTCTCACTTTCCTGATTAGCGCCAACGCCAGCCGTTAAGCTATCGCCAAGCGCAGCGTAAACTAAACTTGAGCTAGCTGCTTTATTGTTAACAACTAAGTAAGAGTTACCGCGGTCAGGTATCTTTAAGGCCATTTTGTCAATATGATTATATATATAAGCGTAAGACCGATTAAAATAAATCAGTAGAGAAATCGCCAAAATAAGCAACAAGGGGCCCCAATAGCCAACTCGTTTAAAAATGTGTTTAATCATACGCTAATATTATACAATATTTTTCAAATTTCTGCATACTTTATAGGTCTTGATTTTTATTTATTATTATGTTAGTATTTGATTACTTTTAATTAATTAATATTTAGAAAATTCCGTATGCCAAATAAGAAATCGGCGGAAAAAGAGTTACGTAAAACTGTAAAAAGAAACGCCGCCAACAAAAAAGTATCAAATAAACTTAAAGATTTAGTTAAAGCTAACTTTAAGCAAATTAAAGCTAACGATAAGAAAGTTAAAGAAGACTATCCAAAAACTATCAAAGCGATCGATAAGGCCGCTAAAAAAGGCATTATCAAGAAAAATACCGCTTCTCGCAAGAAATCAAGACTTATGAAAAAAGTTAACGCTTTAAAGTAAGCGTATTATTAATATATTAAAATAAGGAACTTTTTCTGGGATTAGGGCTTGCTTAGTCTGCCTACCGGTAGGTAGACCCACTTCTCGGATTAAGCCAAAGAAATTATGTTAGACAAAAAAGCAAAAGAGAGAATCATTAAGAAATTCCGTGTTCACGACACTGACACTGGATCCCCTCAAGTTCAAATTGCTATTTTAACTGAGGAAATCAAGGAATTAACCGAACACTTAAAAAAACATAAACACGACTTCTCTTCTCGTCGCGGATTACTCAAGAAAGTCGGCGAAAGACGTAAGTTACTTAAATACTTACAGAAAGAAAGTGCTGAGCAATTTAGAGATTTAGCTGAGAAACTTAAATTAAAAATTGCGATCAAATTACGAGAAGAAGAAGAGGAAGAAAAGAAAAAGGAAAAGAAATATATAGATCCTGAAGACGAGACCGCTGAACCGAAAGAAGAGGTTTTGGAAGAGGACAAATAATAAAATGATAAAACACAAAGAACAACGCGTGGGAATTTTAGTAGATGTATCAAACATGTATCATTCTGCTAAGAACCTATATAACAGAAAAGTAAACTTCAAAGAAATACTCGCTAAAGCAGTGGCTGGTCGGAAACTTATCCGAGCCACTGCTTATGCTATCCGGACTGAAAATAAAGATGAGGCCCCTTTTATTGAGGCTCTAAGCCAACAAGGCTTTGAGGTTAAAATGAAGGACCTCCAGATTTTCGCTGGTGGCGCAAAAAAAGCTGACTGGGATGTTGGCATCGCTATTGATGCTATTAAACTAGCCGAGAGACTAGATGTCTTAATAATTGTATCCGGAGACGGTGATTATTTGCCCTTAGTTTCCTACCTACAGAATACCAAGGGCTGCTTAGTTGAGATTATGGCTTTCCGCAAAACTTGCTCATCTCGATTAATAGAAGAAGCGGATGATTATACTGATTTAGGCGGTGACCGAAAATTTCTTATATATAACAAAAATTAAAATATATTAGGGCTGGCAGTTGCCAGCCTTAAATAATATATAAACATTAAACAATAAATGAGCCTGATCGTTAGATAGATAGTACTGTATCTTAATACAGTTCTGTAATTTAACGGCCAGGCACATAACAAAAAGTATGGAAAAAATATTTACCGGAGAGTGGCTTGGCCGTCCTCTCAAAATTTCGACTGGCAAAATTGCCAAACAAGCCGATGCTGCCGTTTGGGTCCAATATGGCGAAACGGTTGTTCAGGCAACTGTCGTTCAATCAAAAACTGAACGAGAAGGAGTTAATTTCTTCCCGCTCATGGTTGAATTTGAAGAAAAATTATATGCCGCCGGCATTATTAAAGGCTCTCGCTGGATTAAGCGCGAAGGTCGTCCAACGGATCAATCTATTTTAACAGGACGTATGATTGATCGTACAATCCGTCCACTTTTCGCTACTGGAGATAATCGTGACATTCAAGTTATTGTAACGGTTTTAGCGATTGATCAAGAAAACGATTTCGATATTGTTGGTTTAATTGCTGCTTCAGCAGCTCTTTCTATTGCCGGTCTAGCTTGGAATGGTCCAATCGGAGGTGTTCGTGTTGGACTAATTGAAGATAAATTTGTTTTCAATCCAACCAACGCCCAACAGGCTCTAAGTTCCCTTGATTTAATTGTTGCCGGAACTGACAAAAAGGTCATCATGATTGAAGCCGGCGCTAACGAAATTCCGGAGGACAAAATGTTTGAGGCGATTATGGCTGGACAGCGCGAAATGCAAGGTGCAATTGATTTAATTAAAGAATTAAAAGCCGGAGTCGAGCCAAAACAAAAACACGTAGCAAAGGTTAAAGCTAAAACCGAAGAGGAATTAAAAGCTGACGAAGAAAAAGAGGCTACTCTAAAAATCGGTGAAGCTTGGCTTAGTGAAAACATTAAAAAAATCTTATTTGTTAAAGAATATTATACTAAGGGAGAGCGAAAAGCGGCGGTCACCGCTATCAAAGAGCAACTTGATGAATATTTAGAAACTCAAGAAATTTCCATTGCTCATCGCCGTTATGTTGAAAAGAAATTAGTTGAAGAAATGATTGATGCCGAAATTACTCGTGCGATTGTCGACGAAGGAAAACGAGTTGATGGCCGCAAACTAAATGAAATTCGTGAACTAACGGCTGAAGTTGGTATTTTGCCACGTGATCACGGAACTTCTCTTTTTTCTCGCGGTGAAACTCAAGTCATGTCGATAGTCACTCTTGGCGCTCCTGGACTTGAGCAATCACTTGAAGGACTTGATGGTCAAAGCAAAAAACGTTACATGCATCATTATAATTTCCCTCCATATTCAGTCGGCGAAGCTTCCCCTCTACGAGGAACGGGTCGACGCGAAATCGGTCATGGCGCCTTAGCGGAAAAAGCGCTTCTGCCAATGATTCCTAATCGTGAAGATTTTTCTTATACAGTTCGAATCGTTAGTGAAACTTTAGGGTCAAACGGATCGTCTTCAATGGCTTCAACTTGCGCTTCAACCCTCGCTTTGATGGATGCTGGTGTACCAATTAAGAAACCGGTTGTTGGAATTGCGATGGGCTTAGCCTCAAATGCCGATATGAGTAAATGGGAAGTCTTAACTGATATTCAAGATTTAGAAGATGGCGACGGCGGTATGGATTTCAAGATTACCGGCACTGATACCGGTCTAACTGCTATTCAACTTGATACTAAAACTGATGGTTTAACTGAAGCTATAATTAAAAAGACTTTAACTCAAGGACGAGAAGCTTTAAATGAAATTTTAATAGTTATCAAATCCGCTATCGCCGCTCCTCGCGCTGAACTCTCAAAATATGCACCAAGAATTATCAGTTTCAATGTTGATCCTGAAAAAATTGGTGCAATTATCGGACCCGGCGGAAAAATTATTAATCGTATTATTGACGAAACTGGAGTTAGTATTGATATTGAAGATACTGGTCTAGTTATGATTTGTGGCGTTGACGCGGCTGGTGTCGCTGAGGCGGTTAGACAGGTTAAAGAAATTGTTCATGTCTACGCAGCTGGTGAAATCATTAAAGGCAAGGTTGTTCGCATTCTTGATTTCGGCGCTTTCGTTGCCTTAAACGCCAGCCAAGATGGCATGGTTCATGTTAGCGAACTTGCGCCTTACCGAATTGAGAAACCAAGCGATTTCTTAACCGTTGGCGACGAAGTTATGATTAAAATTAAAGAAATAGACGACCAAGGACGGGTTAATTTGACCATGAAAGGACTTGAAGAAAATATGCCACTCTGGAAGGACGAAAAAGGTAAATCTACTGGTAGTAGCTTCGGCGGATCAAACGGTGGCGGTCATGGACCGGCCCGACCAAGTCGCTTTGGCAGCAAACCAGCTCGTTAATTCATCATTATTGACTTTTAACTAATATTAAGCTATTATTTTCCAATATAAAATAATACTGAAAAAACAATCTTATGTTAGCAATCAAACTGTCTAAAACCGGAAAAACCAACAAAAAAATGTTCCGCTTAATTATTTCAGAAAAGAGCCGTGATCCATATGGTGATGCTCTTGAAATTCTCGGTTCATACAATCCTCATTCGAAAGAATTAGTCTGTAAGGCTGATCGGATTAACTATTGGATTTCCAAAGGTGCCCAAATGACCGCTTCGGTTAATAATCTTTTACTAGAAAAGAAAATTGTTGAAGGTAAAAAAGTTACGGCTTCTAAACCTGGCAAGAAAAGTGAAAAAAAAGTTGGTCAACAAAAAGCTAAGGCTGATAAAAAAACCGCTCGTGAAGCAAAACCTGAAGTAGAAGCAAAACCAGAAGTAGTTGAAGCTGCGCCAGTTGAGGAAGTAGTTGCCGAAGCTGCTCCTGAAGCAGCCGCTGAAGCTACTGAAGAAAAAGCCTAAGAGTGAAAAAAGTAAATTGACAAATCCTATATTTGTTTCATAATAAAAGTGTAAGTCTGCTTAACCGCAGTTATTTAATAACATTAATACAAAAGTATGACAGAACAAGACAAGCAGTTCTTAGAAACTGTTGTAAAACAAATCGTTGGGAATCCAAACGATGTAGTTGTTGACAGAACGATTGACGAAAGAGGTGTCTTATTGACCCTAAAAATCAATCCCGCTGACATGGGTTATGTTATTGGCCGTAAAGGTCAAACCGCGCAAGCTATTCGCACCCTCTTAAAAATTGTTGGTGCAAAGAACAACTCTCGTGTTAACCTAAAGATCTATGATCCTGAGGGTGGCAATCATCGTCCTGCTATGGATCGCCATGAAGGTGGCGAACGCCATGAAAGTAGCGACCGTCGTGAAGACATTGATACTTCCGCGATTGATGATTTAAAAATCTAATCAAAGCAAAATTCAATAAACAAAAAGTGTCGTGTAAAAATGACACTTTTTTGTTATAATACTATTGAACAAATATATATGAAATTCCAGCTACTAACAATTTTCCCTAGTATCTTTGACTCTTATTTAAATGAGAGTATTTTACGCCGGGCCAGCGACAAAAAAATCGTTAAATTTAAGATCCATAACTTGCGCGATTGGACGACTGATAACCACAA
>JBBRSQ010000005.1:0-36887 GCA_038245255.1 Patescibacteria group bacterium
AAAAGAGAAAATAAAGACGACGGGCAAGGATACTTTGGAACGTCGAGGTTGGCAACAAAAAAATCGCTAATATTTAATTCAAAGAGCCATATAAACAGCTATCTGAAATCACAAATAAAAGCGATTTTTCTTCAATGCTCGCTTGGAGGGACTGCTTTCGAACTCGAATGGCTAATTATGAAGAAAATTCAGAGATCAAATAATTGCATTTTCTTCAAAGTATTGTTATTCGAATGAAATTATTTGAAACCCCTTCTCTTTAATATCTTCTTCGCTAAACCACAAATCTTGAAGCTTAAACTTTCTTAAATAAGTAACTTGTTTTTCTATAACTCGCCCTGTAAATTGTCTTGTATCATGATCAGCTGATGTATATTCTTCTAGAATTAAAGTGTCTCCTGGCTCAATCTCAAAATCATTAAGGCGGAGTTCATATTTTTTCTTACCATCAAGGATATCTTGAAAGTATTCGGGTAGAATTTTTTTAATTATTTTTTTAGGCATAAATATTATTTAACTATAGAATCTAAAATTATTTTAGCTTCTTTAAGAAAACTAGCGTCTCTTATTTGTATAAACCCGCCTTCATAACCTTCTGGCTTATCATTTTCTAATAATTTGATAGCCTCTTCTAGAGATACCCATTTTATCTTAAACCCATTATCTAATTCTTTTTGGGTAAAATCAGGATTTCCTTTATCTCCAACAACATTAGCTAAATAACAGTAAGAATATTGTTTAAGCGACCATTTGTCTCTATATTCAATAATTTCTCCAACCTCATTGAACGGCTCAACACTACAACCTAATTCTTCAAGGCACTCTCTTTTAAGGGCTGAATCAATATTTTCCTCGCCTTCGAGGCCACCTCCCGGTAATTTATGATAGTTATACTTTCCAACATATAAAATTCCAATATTTTTATCATTATCAAAAACAACAGCTCTAGCTGCTTTGCGTATTTCAAACTTTTCAGTGTCTTCGGATTTTAGATCTTTAAATTGTATTGTTTTGATTAATTTCATATTTTTGAATTATATTGTAATTATATACCACAATTGGAATATTCAAAACAGGGACAAGGATTCGAACTTTTTTAAGTCAATAGAATCAAGGTGTTTGCTAAAATAGCAAAAAAGTAGCATTATTTTCGAACTACTTTGGAACTTTAACTTAATACTTATATTAAACAAAAAATCAGGCATCCCTGCCTGACTTTTTCTAGTTGCTCGCCTGGAGGGACTGCTTTCGGACGTGGGTGGCTAATCATAGAGAAAATTTTTAGGACTTCTTATTTACAAATTAGAGACCCTTGTTTATCCGCTAGATTGTTAAAATTATCACTATTGAGCTGGAAATTATTATTTTCGATACTCATATTTTTATTTTTTTATCTCTAAATCAATCCCAATCTTCCAAACATTTTTTTCTAAAAAAGCTTCAACAGTTTGACGATTGGCTTTATTAATAAGATTAGAATGTGACAATTTATTATTTTTGGCATATTCAGAAAGAGTGATAATTTTTTTACCCTCTAAATATGCCAAACGCTTATAATAACTATTAGTAAGCGCTTTGGCAGTTATTTCCTCCATGACAGTTGTGGTTCCTTTTTCATCAAATTCCCTAAAGGCTTCGTAATATTTTTTGCGATCAATAAATTTTATGTTTATTGGAACAAAACCTTCCCTAATTAATAAATAATTATTAATAACTCTTCCGATACGACCGTTACCATCGACAAAGGGATGAATATACTCAAAAGTAAGATGTAGACGCGCAATACGCTTAATAATACTTTCATGACTTGCGGCATTATATTCTGCCAGCATCTTCTCTAAACGGTCTTTTACTTCTTTAGGATTGGGCGCGATATGACTACCAACACGGACATATTCATTATCGTTTCTAAATCTTCCGGCCACATCATCACGAATATTAGAAATGAGCATTTTATGAAGAGACAGAATTACCTCAAGATTAAGTTCTTGCTCCTTGGCTCTCTTATTAATATATAAAACAACTCTTCCTAAATTTTTAGCTTCAAAAATTTCTCTTTCAGATATATATCTATCTAAATCAATTTGTAGAAGTATTTTTTCTGTTTCTTCTAAAGTAAGCGTACTATTTTCAATAGCATTTGAATTATATACTTGCTCAGCCACCTCCGCCTCGGAAATAAGCGAAATCAGTGACTCCTTATTAATAGCCGCCTTATAGTATCTTTCTCGCAAAGAATTAATTTTATTAAAAACATTCAGTATTTTTGCCATATTTTTAGAAGATAATAAATTATATATCAATATTATATGTTATTTTTACTGTTTTGTCAACATAAACGTGAAAACATGGTAGTTTTTACCTATTTTTCACGTTTTTAAGTTATTTATTAATAAAAGTCTCTATTATTCTTTTACCTGTTATTCGTGAAATATCATCTAAAGAAAATTTATCAAGTGGAGTTATCCCTCTCCCGGAATATTCCATAGTTCTATATAAATACCCAACAAACGAGCCTGCGTAACGGAATCGACGAATACAACCCCCCTGAACCTCAATTATCAATTCATTATATCTCTTCCAGTTAGCCAGGCCTTCGTTAAACTCAATCCATTGATTAATTAGATGATTAGATAATTCGACGACCTTCTCTTTAGCTAAAATATTTCCTCGTTGAGCTAGTCTGACTAATTTTATGCTCACAAGATCACATATTATTTTATCTTCCCTGTTTTCTTGTGCTAAAAATGTATACAATTTATTCCTATATTTATCTAGAATTATACTTAATTCATCCTTATTTTTATATGATTCAATTGCTTCTCTTTTTACCCCTTTCATCCATAATTTTTGGTTACATCTCTCAAGTCCGGATACCACCAAATCCCAATCGGTATTATTAAACTCATCTTTTATGTTATCTGCTATAAATTGATACGAGATCTTACACTTGTTCTTTATCCACTTATGATCTATTGATTTCGGCTGTTTTTTAATTATAGACCTGTTTATGTTACGAACAGCTTTTTTTAAGTTCATGATTTAACATTTTAATTACTCATGAATTAATTTTATCTTAAAGATAATTATTTAAAAACAGAGATAGGGATTCGAACCACTTTTGACCAATAAAATAGAGTTGTTTGCTAAAATAGTAAAAAAGTAGCGTTATTTTCAAACTACTTTGGAACTTACAATTAATACTGATATTAAACAAAAAGACAAGCATCTCTGCTTGTCTTTTCTTCGATGCTCGGGGATAGGGATTCGAACCCCAATAGCCAGGACCAGAACCTGGAGTCCTACCGTTAGACGATCCCCGAATATATTTTTATTATTTAATTATTTCCCACTTTTCAATTTCACCCGGAACAACATAAAACAAAAAATGGACTTGCGGACTTTTATTATCTTTAAATTTCAAGTATCTGATATTATCTCTAACTTTTAACTTATTCAATAAATGATTCCATTCGTAATCAACTTGTTTTCTGTTGACACTTATCACCTCATTTAAAGCCCCTTCATTTTCGATTTTTGTTCTATCAAATTTATATCCTCTCGCTTCTGCCTCAAGAAAAATTCCAGACAAATATGAATTAATATATTTTAAAGCTTCATCACTTTCTTTAAATCTATTTAATTGCGGATGATTCTTATATCCTTTAGTTTTTCCTTCTAATACTTTTTTGGCTAATAGACTCTCTCGCCATAGAGCTAAGAGACCTTGCCTGTCTAAATATTTAGGATTAAGACTCCAGAGTCGCATAAAGAATTAAGCTTCCCTTTTCGGTTTCATGAGTGGAAATAAAGTCGTTTCTCTAATCGGCTTATCAACTAAAAAGGCGAATAATCTTTCACCAAAACCAAAACCGCAAGTTGGGGGCATACCGTGCTCAAGCATTTCTACAAATTCTAAATCGGGCATCATCGCTTCTTTGTCGCCGCGATCAATTAAATCCTGTTGCAAAGAAAAACGTTTTGCTTGATCAACTGGGTCATTAAGTTCAGAAAAACCATTACAGAGTTCAGACCCAGCGAGAATTACTTGAAATCTTTCAGTTAATTCGGGATTATCAATTTTAGCTTTAGCAAGTGGGCTAACAAGCTTCGGATGATTAATTAAAAAAACCGGGCCAGCAATATTTTTTCGACAATATTTCCAAAGGGTATCCATTAAGCGTTCACGATTAGCGCCTTCGTATTTTACATTTAACTTATCGAGTTTTTCAGCCATTTCTTTATCACTCGCCTTAAGGACATCAATGCCGGTTTGTTTTATAATCTCAGAGCAATAATCAATTCGCGGCCACTCGCCCGAAACATCATATTCAAAGCCTTTAGTTTTAAATTTTGTTTTTCCAAAAACTTTATTAGCAATTTCTTGAAATAATTCTTGAGTCAATTTCATGCCCATTTCATAATCAGCATAAGCCCAATAAAATTCCATGTTTGTAAATTCCTGTAAATGATCTGGGCTTGAGCCTTCATTTCGATATGTTCGTCCGATTTCAAAAACTTTTTCAAATCCGGCCGCCATTAAACGCTTTTGCCATAATTCACCCACAGAAATTCTTAGATATACATCAAGATCAAAATCATCATGGTGAGTTTTAAAAGGATTAGCTTCAGCGCCACCAGTCGTAACTTCAAGAGTTGGCGTTTCCACTTCAAAAAAGCCGTGTCCTTTCATAAAATCACGCGTCACTTCCCAAAATAAAGATTTCTTATAAAATAAATCTCTCAGCTCCGGATTTAAAAGTAAATCCAAATAACGCTTACGCATCTTTTCATCCTCATCTTTAAGTCCATACCAAGAATCCGGAATTGGGCGCAATGCTTTAGATAATAGTTCCCATTCCTTAACCATTATACTTTTTTCGCCTTTATGGGTTAAGAAAGCGCTGCCTTTTACTTGAATAAAATCAGCAATATCGATTAATTTTATAAAGTTTTTATAAGAATCTACTCCTAAATCTTTTTTTGAAAATGCAAGTTGAATGCTTGAGCTAGCGTCTTCTAAATCAGCAAAAGCAAGGTTGCCATGTTCACGTTTTGAACGTAAGCGACCAACAATAAAAAATTCGTCTTGCTTTTCGCTTAGTTTATTAAAATCAGCCAAGACCTTTTTTATTTCGTAGTCACGTTTAACTTTTGCTGGATATGGATTAATTCCTGCTTTAATTATTTCTTCTAATTTTTTGAGACGGTCACTGCGTTCACTAACTGAAAGCGAAGCCTGATTTTCGGTCTCTTTATTTTCGCTCATATTCCTTTATTCGATTTTTAATATTTTATATTTTACGAGACCCTTAGGAGTTTCGACTTCTACCATTGCGCCTTTTCTCTTATGCAAGAAAGCAACGCCCAGAGGTGATTCATTTGAGATCATTCCATTAATAGGATCAGCTTCATTAAAACTTACAATTGAATATTGTTTTTCTTTGTCGCCAGTTTTAACGGTAACTTTCGAGCCCATCACTACTTTTTCAACTGTTTCCTCATGCTCGACGACAGTTACATTCTTTAAGGTATTAGTCAGTTCGAGAACCCTTCCTTCGTTCAGTGCCTGCGCGTCTTTAGCTTCGCTGTATTCAGCATTCTCACTTAAATCCCCGAGTTCTTTTGCACGCTCGATTCTTTCAGCAATATCTTTACGCTTGACGGTTGTTAACAAAGTTAATTCATCTCGTAATTTGTCATAACCATCTTGTGAGATAATTTGCTCATTCATAAATTTTTTTTATTTATTGAAGATTAGTAATTTTTAATATACCCTATCTTTTCGAATTAGACAAGCCCCAAGAAGCAAAATAACAATGCCTAGCGGGTGATTTAGATAAGGGGTAAAGAAATTAGTGACTGCTAAAAAGACAATTCCTGAAGCTAGACCAAATAATAGTAAATCATCGTTTTTATGTCCATAAACAACGGCTTTTTTTATTAAATACCCCAACAAAAGTAAATAGCTGAGTAATCCGAGCAAGCCGAGCTTAAGCCATAAATCTAAATAACCCCATTCAAAAGCATAAGTCGTATAGTCGCCATTTGGGTTTTGCGCCAAAACACGCGGATCACTTGATTTATATGTAATAGTAGCGCCGAAACCCTGGGCTAAAATTGGCTCGTGTCCGATTTCTGTCATTAAAACCGGCAGTAAGGACCACCGCGATGTTAAAGCTGATTCGCCGCCATTACTGACTCGGCTAATAAAATCGGCATTAAATTGCCCAGGGCTTGGATAAGGGAAAATAGCGACTAAATAAATTAATATGAAGCCAAAAAAATAGCTAATTAAAATCCATAGTCCAGTGTGGAGTACGTCTTTAAAAGAATAATATATCCAAATTAAAATTAGACTCACACCGTAGGCGACTATTGCCGCCACCCAAAAGCTTCTAGAAAAACTTATTAAAATTGTGCTAGCAAGCAGTGCGCTTAAAAATAAAGCCAAGGGATTAACAAAAAATTTAGTCTTAGCCTTTTTAATTTGTGCCCAAAAAATAATTAAAAAAGCGACGGCAGAAAATATCTGACCTTGAATAAATATTCGCGGCCAACCAGATAAAGTCGCTGTCATTTCCCCCATTAATGTTTTCCGGAGCCAAAAATATATCTCGGACGCAATAACTAAATTATGTGTAAAAATAAATACCAAAATTAACGTCTTAAGACTAGTCCAGATTACCGCTGCTAAAAATAAAGTTTTCAAATTTAAGAATGTTTTTATGTTTTTATGATTATAAACACAAACGCTTGGCAAAATTAAAAGAAAGTAAAGCCAAGAATTAAAGTCACTGTAAATTAGGGTCAATTCATGACCTCGAAAATATGCGTTAACTAAACTAATAACAACAAACAGCGCTAGTAGTGCGAAGTACTTCCCCGCATTAAAACTTTTTAAGGATTGAAAGTAAAAACTATTTTTTTTATTTTTAATTAACTGCCAGATAAACTTAACTATAAATACTGACATGAGCGCCAGCCATAAAGCGATTCTAATTGAAATTACATAAGATCCTAGCGGAATAACAAAAAGATGCCCCATGGAGCCAACAAATACTTCAGCTAAGACTATTAAAAGTCCATATTCAAGTCGAAAGAAGCTTAAAGCGATAACAGAGAGCACTAAAAAACTAAAAATTAGATAATTTAAAATCGGAAAAAATAAGGCTAAATATGAAAGTAATTCTATTGCCAGAAAGGAAATTAGAATTATCGATATTTTTTTAAAGCTTATTTTTTCAAACATAAAATCTTGAAATTCTTATTTATTATAATTAACTACTATTTGATCACCGACTTTAATGTTATTTTTCACCGAGTAACCGCTGTTAAGCTCTAAAACCATATCAGCCGGAGTGATACTCTCGTAAATTGTCAGATCAGCAGAATTTTCAGGCTTTAATTTTTCGGCAATATTTAGAATTTTATTATCAGCGATAAATAAAATATCAAGCGGAAAATTCATATCGCGCATCACAAACTCGCGAATATCTTTTTGGGGAAATATAAATAACATGCCGCAATCCGGACAAAGAAATTGACGATTGCTTAAGCCTTTGTACTGACTTTCGGGATTAGTCGCCAAATCAACCTTGATTATATGTTTGTTAATGCTAACGGTTGCGGGCTCAATGCGTTTAAAACTTGTTGTAAGTAAGTAAAAATAAAAACCAACAAGAAACAAAAAAAGAATAAAAGTAATTCCTGCAAAGAAAAAATATTGTTTTTTATTCAAGGCCATATTTATTCTTAACTATTTTAAGCGCTCGATTATATTTTTTTACGGCTGGTAAAAATGGAAATAATTTATAGGCAAACGACGGTAGCCAAGAACTAATAGTTCCACCAGGAGTAACCGTAAATAAAACCTCAGGAACAAAAATCCCGACTTTGCCGGCTTGAAGTAGCGACAGCCATAAATCCCAATCTTGAAGCTTTTTAATACTTTCATCCCAGCCGGTTTCTAAATAATCAGAGCGGCGGATAAGCGACATCGTATGAATATAAGGCATTTTTTTTAACTTTTCGGCATCAAATTCCGATAATTTAAAAAGTTTCTTGCCCCATAAAAAAGATGAATAAGCATAGCTAACGTTTGGATTAGCTTCAAGAGTTGCTAAAAGTATGGCTAAGGCTTGCGGGTGAAGAGTAGCGTCGGCATCGCAAAAGAATAAGTAATCTCCCTTCGCTTCGCGCTCCCCGCGATTTCGAGCGGCCGGAGCGCCTAAATTAGTTTGATTTATAAATAAATATGTTTGCGTGGCTTGAAGTTTACGCAAATAATTAGCACAAGTATTTTCAACTCCATCACGAGAACCATCGTTTACAATAATCACTTCAAAATCTTGAAACGTTTGTTTATCAATGCTTATTAAAGTTTTAATCAACTTTGAAGCCTGATTAAAGACTGGAATTATAATTGAAATCATATTTTATTTTTTTTGTATAAATTTAGAAACTCTAGCCGCCTGATTTTCCCAATTAAAATCTTGTAGAGCACGTATTTTTCCTTGAGCACCAAGTAAAGCGCGTAAATCAGAATCTTTAGTGAGTCTTATTATCGCGTCTGATATAGAATCTAATTTTTCTGGGTCAACTAAAAGTCCGCTGAAATTATGAATAACGGCATCGCGGACACCGCCAGAATTACCAGCGATAACCGGCTTAGCGCACAGATTAGCTTCAAGATAAACAATGCCAAAACCCTCAAAATCTCCCTCAATATCTCGCGATGGCATTATAAATATATCGGCAGTTGTCAGCCAGGCCCACTTTTCACTATCACTTAATTCTCCGAGAAAAATTATACTCTTTGACCACTCAATAGGAACAAGGTTTCTTAAATAAGCCTCTCGCGGACCAATACCAGCTATAAAATATAAAATATTGGCGCTGTCTTTGGGCGGCATCTTAATTAAGGCGGCAATTGTTTGATCAACGCCTTTTCTCTTTACAAGTCTTCCTAAACTTAAAAGCGTGGTTTTTCCTTCTAAATCATAACGTGAAGCAATTTCACGTAATTCATTTTGATCAATGTTAGGTACACCCCCTTCAATTCCGGGATTAACAATCGTTACCTTTGCTTCCATGTCCGGAAAATTTTCAATTAAACGCTCCTGAACATAACTATTAGCGCAAATTATTTTGTCGGCTCGATTTAAAATTAATTTACTTAAAAATCTTTTACGAGGAGTTTTTAGCGCTAAGGCTAAATCCATGCCATGAAGAAAAACTAAATATTTAATCGGACGCACGAGTGATACTAAGTATGCGGCCGTACCGAGTGGTAGAATTTGCCCAACCATTAAATAATCATATTTATCTTGAGAAATTTTTCTCTCGAGCGTAAAAATTGCTGGCCACCAAGAAAAAGAACCGGTGCCCGAAATTAGTTCATTACGATTATTGTTTAAGATATTTAGCTTTTCTGAAATAGGCCAATATTTAGCGAGATTGCCATAATAATTAGCGACGCCGCCATTAAAAGGAGGATATTCTAATGTAAACAAAAGAGTTTTCATAATTTAAGGTTTAATAGAGTTCCAAATACTCATTAAATCATCTTTTTTAAAGCCGCCTAAAACTAAAAGTAGTAGAAAGTAAATAAAACCGCCGATTATTGTAACAATAAAAACATTTAAATATCTTTTTCCCAGATAGATTATTAAGCCCATTACTACTGAAGCTAGAAGAACAGTAAAAAATTGTTTAATATTTCTAACGGCCTTATACGGAATTATCTTCTTTACCCAAACGATACCGAGGATAAACATTAAAGCGTTAGTTACTAAAACAGTTATACTAGCGCCAACGGCCTTAAAATTAGGTATTAATAATAGATTTAAAGCAATGCTGGCAAGTAAAACAATGCCCATGTTCCAAGTATTTCGCCTTTGCTTGTCGCAAGCGTTTAATAAGGATCCGATGGGAAAATTTAAAAATATAAAGAACAAAGAAATAATTGAAATTTGCAAAGGAAGTAAGGCGCCCTCGTAACCTGTCTTAAAGAGTAAAACAATCTTATCGGCTAAAACAACCGCACCAACAATAATTGGTAAAGAAATAATTATCAAATAATTCATCGCCCTTTCAAAAGATATAATTAACTGTTCGCGGTTTGTTTGCCAATAAGCGCTCATCGCTGGATATAATGAAGCGGTAAAAGCCATGGGCAAAAACTGTAAGGCGAAAATAATTTTAAAAGCGACTTGATATAAACCGACTTGTTCGTCTCCAGCTAAAACTGATAAAAAAATGGAATCAAGATAAGTATAAAGTCGTGAAAAAATTGCGTAAACGGCAAAGGGCCAGCTAATAATAAGTATTTCTTTTATTAAATATTTATCGTAAGCTAGTCTGACAACAATTTTTATTTTCGACCTTAAAATTGCAAAAGAATAAATAAAGTTATAAGAGCTAGCCAGAGCGAGAGCAAACATGGCCGGAATTAAGCCACCGCCCAGAAGCAAGGCGCTATAACCAAAAGTTAAAACGATTAACTGGAAAACAACGGACGATATACTTTCAAACTTTAGATTATGAAAGCCACGAATAACGGCGAAAAAAGTGGACGTAAAAGAGTCCAAAACCATGGAAATGGAAGAAATATAAACTAAAGTGCGAGTAGTTGAGTCAAAATCAAGGACATTTATTAAAATAAAAACCGCCGCCAAGGAAAATATGGTAAGCGGTATTTTTAAAGCTAAAATGTTGGCGAGCCAAGTTTGGCTGCGTTTTGGATCTTTGGCGACTTCCCTTGTCAAAACATTAGCAAAACCGAGATCAATAAATATCGCAAAAATAGTCGTAAAAGAGATGGCAAAATAGTACTTTCCGAGGCTGGCGGGGCCAACATAACGAGCTAAAAGTGTAAAGTAGGTAAAAGAAATGATTTTTTGCAAAATCAGGGCCATGGTCAAATATGAGGTATTTTTAGCGATATTGTTTATTCTTGTCATAAGTATTCTGGGTCCAATCTATCAACTCTTGATTTAATTTCAAAGTTATGATAACATAATACTACCATAATTTGAAGATATTCAATAGTTCAAATTTTATTAAAAATCAATAAAATTTTTTTATTTATATGAAGAAAGATATCCACCCAAAATATTACCCAAATAGTAAGGTTACCTGCGTTTGCGGAAACACTTTTTTAACTGGCTCAACTGAACCGGAGATTAAAGTTGAACTTTGCTCAGCTTGTCATCCTTTTTACACTGGTAAACAAAAATTAGTCGATACCGCTCGCCGAGTTGAGAAATTCGAAGCTAAAATTAAGGCTAAAGATACTGTTAAGGATGTTAAAGGTAAGAAAGTTAAACGAATTGCTCGTGCTGAAGCTCGTGCTAAAAAAGAGGTAGTTGTAAAAACTAAGGATATTAAAAAAATCGCTCAAGTTAAATTAAACAAAAAATAGCTTATTAAAGGCAATCGTCTTTAATTTTGTAGTCATATTATGCTACAATATTAAAAATGATTGCTTTTTTGTTATCAATTTTTCAAAAAAACAAATAAACAAAATTATTTATGTACGAAGAGATAAAATTACGATTTGCTGACCTCGAAACAAAATTAATGGACCCTGAGCTTTTAAAAGATGCTAAGGCGATGATTAAAATTTCCCAAGAACATGCGAGTATGCGCCGGGCGATGGCGCTAATTTCCGATTTAGAAAAGGTCAATGATAATATACTTCAAAATAATGAAATTCTAAAAACAGAAGCTGAGGGCGAACTAACAACAATGGCGGGTGAAGAGTTAAAAGACTTACACGCTCAAGTAGAAACATTATCAGATGAAATTGAAGAAGAAATAAATCCGGCGAGCCCAAATGATAAAAAAAATGCCATTGTTGAAATCCGTGCCGGCGCTGGGGGTGATGAAGCGGCTTTATTTGCTGGCGATTTATTTCGAATGTACTCACATTACTGCGAACGACAGTCCTGGAAATTAAGTTTAATTGATTCCTCAGTTATTGGAATCGGCGGCTTTAAAGAAATTATCTTTGAAGTGAAAGGTGAAGGTGCTTTCGGTCTTTTAAAATTTGAAGCCGGCACTCACCGCGTTCAACGCGTCCCGGAAACAGAAAAACAAGGACGAGTTCACACTTCAACTGCAACCGTAGTTGTTCTTCCGGAAGCCGAAGAAGTTGATATTGAAATTAAAGCTAATGATATAAGAATTGATACTTTTTGCTCAAGCGGACCAGGCGGACAATGCGTTAATACTACTTACTCAGCGATTCGCATCGTCCACCTACCAACCGGAATTACTGTTTCCTGCCAAGATCAAAAATCACAACATCAAAATAAAGAAAAAGCGATGCAAGTTTTGCGTTCTCGCTTACTAGCTAAACAAGAAGACGAAAAACGTTTAGCCGAGTCAACTGCCCGCCAAACTCAAATCGGCGGCGGCGACAGAAGCGATAAAATTAGAACTTATAATTTTCCTCAAGATCGTGTTACTGATCACCGCATTAATATGTCTTGGCACAGTATTCCGCGAATTATTGATGGCGAAATTGAAGAAATAATTAAAGAATTAAAAAAGGCCGATAAAGCTAGTCGCAAATGACGCTTAAAGAACTTTTAATATCTTCGCGTATTCCTCGCCGAGAAGCAGAAATTCTCTTGTCTTTTCTACTTAATAAAACCAGAGAATTTTTTATTATTCATCCCGATTTTGAAATTGAAAAAATAGTTTATAAAAAATTTCGTGAACTTGAAAGTAAGCATTTAGCCGGTTGGTCAATTGCAACGCTTATTGGTAGTAAAGAATTTTATGGACTTAATTTTCAAGTTGATAAAAATGTCTTAGTTCCCCGCCCGGAAACGGAATTAATGGTTGAAGAAATATTGAATCTCGTTATTCCTAGTCAGTCAACGATTAATATAATAGATGTTGGCACTGGCTCAGGAGCAATAATAATTACCCTTGCTCTTGAACTTCGAAAAAGTAATTTAACTAGCTTTAAAAACACTGGTTTTAAAGCAATCGATATTTCTGTCTCCGCTTTAAAAATAGCGAAGCTTAACTCTCAAATATATAAACTTAATAAAAATATTAAGTTTTTTTCAGGAAACTTGCTGCGACCCTTAATCAATAAGAATGATTATGAAGATCTTTTTAAAAAAGATGTAATTATTGCTGCCAATCTTCCCTATTTAAGCCCCCTTCAAGTCAAAACCTCGCCCAGTATCCAAAAGGAGCCAAAGCTAGCTCTAATGGCTGGTTCTGATGGTTTAAAGTGCTACCGTGAGCTCTTTGAGCAATTAAAATCTATCTATAGCGGCGTTGCCCATAAAAATATTCATATCTTTTGTGAAATTGATCCCAGTCAAAAAAATACTTTTAAACTTTTGTTAAAAAAGAATTTTCCCGAAGCGAGTCTTATGATTAAAAAAGATTTAGCGGGACGTCCCAGGCTCGCACAAATTTATCTTAAAAGCACAATCAAAAAATAAAACCCCTGATATTAGTCAGGGGTTTTATCTAAGTCAGGATATTTTAATTTATTTTTTAACTTCTTCTTTTTTATCTTCTGGTGTTACTGGGGCAACTGCTTCAACCGGTTTTTCTTCTTCTACTTGGACTTTCGGTTCGACAACAACGACAACAACATCTTCAGGGCTATTTTTAATTAATCTCATGCCTTTTGGTAAAACAAGATCACTAATTCTTACAACATCTTCATAAGTTGCGAGAACAGAAACATCAACATCAACGTGATCGATTAAATCACTAGGCAAACATTCAACGTCTAAGATGTTAATTTCTTTCATTAACATACCGCCTAACTCTCTAACTGCTTTTGATTCGCCAATAAAGTGAATCGGGATTTCAGTCGTAATCTTTTCTTTCATGTTTACTTGATGGAAGTCAACGTGCGTGAAAGTGTTTTTTAAAACATCACGTTGAGTATCTTTTACTAAAACTTTAATAACACCGTCGCCAAAATCTAAGTCAATTAAATTAGATTCACCGGCGAGTGCATACATTTTTTCAAAAGTTACGCGTTTTAGTTTTAAATTTTGATTAGTTATACCTTTACCATAAATAACCGCTGCGATAAAGTCAGGGGCTAATTTTTCATTATCAAGTCTTTTTTCTGCCTGTAGTTTTAGTTCCATACGTTTAATAGCTAATTTTTGATTTAATAATTATATTTTCGATTATCCCTACTAATATTAGTAAAGATAATAAGGAACTGCCACCATAGCTGACAAAAGGCAAGGCTAGGCCAACAACCGGCATAATTCCTAGATTCATACCAATATTAATAAACATTTGAATAAAAATCAAGCCTGCGGAGCCAATTATGAAAAAAATGCCGAAATCATTGCCTACTTTTCGCAGACTCGTAAAGCAACGATAAAAGAATAATGAATAAAATCCGAGAATAAGCAGTACTCCTAACAAACCTAATTCCTCAGAAATAACGGCGAAAATAAAATCATTTTGGGCTTCTGGTAAGAATTTAAGCTGAGATTGCGAACCGAAGCCGACGCCTTTACCCATTAAACCACCCGAACCGACAGCGATCATCGCTTGAGAAATATTATATCCTGACTCGAGCGAATTAGCCGTTGGATCTAAAAATGTCTGGATACGTTCTTTTTGATAAGGCTTAAACAAAAATAACCAGGAGACAGTTAGTGCGACAACAGCGACGGCCGCTACAATGATAAAATATTTTTTTGGAAAACCGGCGGCCATAATCATAATTAACCAAATCGTACCGAGAATCAGAGCGGAGCCGAAATCGGGCTGCATGAGGACTAAAAAAATTAGAAAAAAAGCACTGACAGCCGAGATTATAAAATGTCGGGCAGTTTTAACTTTTGTCGCTAAGCCAGAAAAATATTTAGCTAAAAAAAGAATTAAAACTATTTTAATAAATTCGACCGGTTGCAAGCCAAAACCAAAAATATTAAACCAACCTTTCGTACCTCGGATTGTTGAACCAAAAATAAGAACAGAGACTAGAACAATTACGCCGAAAATATATAAATACTTACTAAGACTTTTTAAATATAATGAATCAAAAAATGCAAAAACAAAAAGTAAGACGATGCCAATACCAGCAAAAACGAGTTGTTTTTGAAAATTTAAAAGACTAAATTTTTCTTGACCAAGGGCAACGCTATATATTTCAACTAAACTAAAAGCGATGAGTAAAATCACCGCTGCAAATATTAACCAATCAAAATTCTTTAGATATAAACGCAAACGACTAAGCATAAGCTGTTCCTTTATTATTATATTTTTTTATTTTGCGCCTTGATATTTTAAATAAATACTATCATCGAGTAAATTAAGTTCTGGACGTATTTCTGTACGCGCAGCGCTAGAAAGACCACCTAGCCAAGTCAGACGAACTGGGCGGGTTTCGCCGGCTAAAAAGTTTTCAACAATATAACGATTAACACCAATAAGTTCAGTTCCGTTGTAGAAAGTAATATTTAACGGAACTTGATAATAACCATAGGAACTATTATTAGTAACATTAAACTCTAGAGAATCAAGCCCAATTTTTTCTGATAATCCGCTCTCACCAGCTAAAGCTAAATTAATACCGCTAAAATCAAAATTAACATGACTACTTTCAAAACTATTCCAATCCGGTATTACGCGGACATCAAAACGCTTCCAACTTAAATTATTAATCTCAATTTTCAAATTAGCCGAATAAGCGTCTATTTTTTGACCTAGAGAAAAAATGTACTTCTCTTCCGAAGGTAGTAAAAAACCATTATTGCAACTAATTATTTTATCGGCACTCAAAAAACAATATTGAAAAGTCGCGCTAAATTTACTATTTGGGTTCTTCAGCTTTACCACTAAGTCATACGCTTCCCCGCTTTGAAAAGCGATTGGAGTGCTGATTAGTAAATCCGAAACAATATTTCGCTGTGGGACTATATTCGTTCTCGTGGCCGCCGCCTCCTCTTCAGCCGATGAACTTGTTAAATAATAAATAATGTAATTATAAGTTGAATACGCAAAAGAAAGAGCGGAAATGGCAATTAAAAAAATTATAATGCCTTTCATAATACGAGCACGATGTTCTGACAGCCAAAGACCGAAATTCATTTTTTTCAAAGTCAATCCGTCTAAATCTTTATATTTCTTTAAATCAATTTCCTGAATATTTTTATCTTTTGACATAACTATGATATAATTACCTTACTATTTTAGCATAGCATATTTTATTAAATTTTTATATATTTATATGTTAGAAATAAAGATTCCTTTGAGCATTCCCTCTTCAAAAAAGACGGAATTTAGTCGAAATTATAGCCTAGCGACTGCCGGAACTGGACGTCTGCTTCTAATTGCCGGCGATCAAAAGGTTGAACATTTAAATGATGATTTTTTTGGCGCTGGTATTTCTAAAGACGACAGCAGCCCCGAGCATTTATTTAAAATTGCCTCAGCTACAAAAGGCGGATTACTGGCTACACATCTCGGATTAATCGCTCAATACGGAGCTGACTATAAAAAAGTTCCCTACCTAGTAAAATTAAATGGTAAATCAAATTTAGGATTAAACGAGGAAAAAAATTCAAGTCGTTGCTGGTGGCAAGTTAAAGATATTGTTGATTTTAAAAAACAATCAAACTTAAATATTGTTGGTATTGGTTACACTCTTTATTTAGGGGGAAAATTTGAAGCCAAAATGCTCGCCGAAGTGGCTAGAGCTATTAATGATGCTCATCAAAATGGTTTAATCGCCATTCTTTGGGTATATCCGCGCGCAAAGGGCGTTAAAGAAGAAGACATTCATACTATTGCCGGCGGCGCTGGTATGGCGGCTTGTCTCGGAGCGGATTTCGTAAAAGTTAAATATCCATACGGCGCCAAGAACAATAAAATTATTGCTGAAAAATTTAAAGAGGTTACCGCCGCTGCTGGTCGAACGAAAGTTATTTGTGTTGGCGGTAGTAAACGTAACAATAAAGAAATGCTTAGCACCACGAACGACCAATTAAATATTTCCGGAACTTTCGGTCTCGCTATTGGTCGAAATCTTCATCAAAGGCCGCTAGCTGAGGCAATTAAACTAGCTAATGAGCTAAGTCAAGTAATACACGCGGGGAAAAAAGCTAAGACAACATCTTTTTTAGGAATATTTTAAAAAATAAAAAGTTTATTAAAAAAAGTCCCAAAATTTTGGGACTTTTTTATTTAAATTTACGATAGATATAAAACTTATTTTAACATTCCGCTAACATCAATTTCAATTCTTTCCGGTAAACGTGGAGCTCGAGAAATGAAGGATGGGTAAAATTTAAGCTCATAACTCTTAATTTCAGGAAATGATTTCAAATAATTTTCGAGTTGCTGTTTATTTAAATTTACTAACTGTTTTTTATCAATTATTTCCGAATCATTTTTTAGAACCATGGTTCCAGTAAAAGTTTCTTTAACGGCGGCTATTCCAGTTTTCAAATCATAATTATCAAAAGTATAATTAATGTTTGCCGGGTTATAATCGACTAGCTCCTTATCGTCGGGAATTAAGAGCGCTAACTTAGCCGTCGCTAATTTAACCGCTTCATCTTTAGAAAAGGTGACCGCAACCATAGTTCCCTTCGCTTTAACAATAAAGCTATCTTTAGCATCACCGGCTTTAGCACTAATTTCAAAAGTCGCCGGGCTGATAGTATCATATAAGCTAATTTGGTTATAATCGGGTGCTCCGGCGGTAATTTTAGCTTTAGCAACAAGCAAATTACTCATTTCCTTAGTTGCCTGATCAATATCGCTAGCTTTAACGTATTTTTTAATTTTTTGTTGATAAACAAAAGCAGTTGTGCTTTTTGCGTAAATTTTATCTTGAAGGCCTAACCACAAACCGGGGATTGTAAAAGTCGTGGGGCTCAAAGCAAATTCTTCGCTCGGCTTTTCAGTATAAATAGCAACTGTCACTTCGCCTCCAGCCGGAACATTTACGGCTTCTTTAATTCTGAATAATTTTCCCTCTGGACTTAAAATTCTAGTATTAGTAACCAGAGCCTGACTTTTTGGTGAATTATTTATTATATTTACTTGGCCGGATACTTCGTCACCAGTAATTTCTTCGCCGCTAGCAGGAAAACTTTTTTCTTCTGCAAGTGTAAGTTCTTTAACAGTTCCCGGAACTTGTTCGCGAAAATCAGTGTCAGGATTTACCGCCGTTGTGCCAGCCGGTTGAATTTTTAATAGGAGACTATCATTAATGGCCTCACCTTTTGGAGAAATAATAATTGTTAATTTTGAAAAAGAGAAATAGAAAACTATTAAAAGTAAAACGACTGTAAACGCTATAAAACGCCAAACTAAACGGCGATATAAGCCAACGCTTTTATTTACCCGCGGTTTATCTTCGTCGTCGTTTAAGTTTGCTCTTGATTTTCCTTTGCCAGGGTTTGATTTTTTTTCTTTAATTTCTGTTACGAGCTCGGAAAAAAACTTTTTTTGCTGATCAATTTCTGGATCCATCTCTTTTTTAACTTTCAGTTTATCCAAAACATACATTTCTTCACTGGCAGTTTCTAGTTCCGGAAAAAAAACTTCCGGCTCATCATCCTCAATAACATCAACTATAATTGGTTTCGCCTTCTTTTTAGGAATAATTTTCTTTACGACCGGTTTGGCCTTCACTTTTGTTTTTTTTACGACTTTTTTCTCAGAAACTAAAGCCGTATTTTTTTTAACTTTTGGCATAATACAAAGAGATAGATTAAAATTTGAGTTTAAAAAAAGTTAATTTTTAATTAACTTTATTATAACAGAATTTTATGTTACGGGCAATTTATGAATATCTTAAACAGCAATTTTTATTAAATCTTTAAAATCTTCTTCTAATTTATGAACTAAGTCTTCAGTATTTTCAACCTGAAAGGCAGTTTTAATAATTTTAGACTTCCCCGCTTCAGTTATTTTAAAATATACCTCATTATTTCCGGGATATTTAGAAAAAATATTTTTTAGGTTAACTAAATCCTGAGAATCAATGTCAGTTAGGAAAATTAATCTTAGTGGCTTGCTCGGCGCAACTACGGATGGTTCTTCATCGTAATCTGTTTTAGCTTTTTTTGAAGAAGAGCTAGAGTAACTATTATTGGTATTGGAATTATTAAAATTTCCATTTCGATATTTGTTTAAATAACTTGGTTTTGGTGGACCGGCCGCCATTAGCAACTTTTTAAAATCATCAATTGACTTTTGCGGTTCTAAAGAATCAAGCGCAACCGCTCTATTAACCAAAAATTTTACTTCTTTATCTTTTTCAGAAACTTTTCCATCAAGAATTACGGCCTGACCCTCAACCCAGAGATTAACTGATTCTTTATAAAGTCGCGGAAAAATCAAAAGCTCAACGGTATTAGTTGCATCTTCTAATTTAACAAATAACATCGACTCGCCTTTACGAGTTATAATTTTTTTAACAGTCGAAACAATTCCTGCTGTAATCACACGATCAACGCCTTTATGATTAGAAAGTTTTACCAGTGGAACCGAATAATTAACTAAATATGGTCGGAAGACATTATACGGATGTTCGCTAACATACAGTCCTAGTAGAGCTTTTTCCCAAATTAATTTTTCATTTTGTTCAGCGGGAGCGGACGGATTTAAACTAATTTGATTAGGACCACTTGAAACCGGTAAATCAGCAAACAGACTCGTTTGCTTACTGTCCTTATTTTTTGCTAATTCTTTATTATAGTTTAATAACTTGTCCATGTTAGCCAGTAACTGCCCGCGCTCACCAAAACTATCCATGGCGCCACTTTTAATTAAACTTTCGAGTGATTTTTTATTTAGATCTCTGTCAGTAATTCTTTCCAGTAAATTAAAAATATCGCTGAACGGTCCATTTTCTTTTCGCTCCAAAATTACGGTATCAACAATATGCTCGCCGACATTTTTAATCGCTTTGAGCCCAAAACGAATAGTATCAACAACTTCGTTTGCTTCGACAACTTTATTTTCTTTAGTGCCCGCAGTGACAACGGTAAAAGTTCCAAACGATTCGTTAATATCAGGCGCCATAATTTTAATGCCCATATTTCGGCATTCCTCAATTTCAATGGCGACGCGATCAGTGTCTCCCTGATCGGCGGTCAATAAGGCGGCCATGAACTCAACGGGCCAGTGCGCTTTAAGATAAGCCGTTTGGTAACCAATCATGGCGTAGCAAGCGGCGTGAGAACGATTAAAGCCATAACCAGCAAAAGGTTCAATGAAAGAAAAAACTTTTTCACCTAGCTCTTTATAAACACCATTTTTAACGCAACCATCGATAAATTTCTCTTTTTGCTCAGCGAGTAAGGAGGCAATTTTTTTACCCATGGCTTTACGCAGCACATCAGCTTGGCCCATAGTAAAGCCAGCCAAATCACGAGCAATTTGCATAACTTGTTCCTGATAAATCGCGACGCCATAAGTTTTTGCTAAAATCGGTTCTAATTTTTCATGAAGATAAACTACTTTTTTTTCTTGATGTTTACCAGCAATATAATCAGGAATCCATTCCATCGGTCCCGGACGATATAAGGCCACCATGGCAATTATATCTTCAAAAATTGTCGGTTTTAATTCGCGTAAATAACGTTTCATGCCCGATGATTCAAATTGAAAAACACCAGTTGTTTCACCGTCTTGAAATATTTTATAGGCCGCCTTATCATCAAGTGGAATTTCGTCAATATCAATATTTAAACCGCGAGTATTTTTAATAATTTTTAAAGCCGATTCGATAATGGTTAAATTTTTAAGGCCCAAAAAGTCCATTTTTAATAAACCCAAATCTTCAATTGGGTGCAAGGAGTATTGCGAAATAATACTGCGATCAGCTGAGGACGCGTATTGAATTGGTACGTTATCAGTTAAGGGATCCTTAGTAATTAAAACGCCACAGGCATGAGTTGAAGAATGACGAGCAACGCCCTCAAGACGACGCGCAAAATCTAAAATTCTTTTAGCCGCGGGATCGTTATTATATAATTCTTTTACTTCCGGAACAGTTTTTATCGCTTCATCAAGTTTCGTGAACATCGGGATGCTTTTTGAAATTTTATCACAGAACTCGTAAGGTTCATCAAGAACGCGACCAACATCTCGAACCGCCGCGCGCGCCGCCATTGTTCCGAAAGTGATAATTTGCGCAACGTGATCATGGCCATACTTTTCGCCGACGTAATTTAAAACTTCGCTGCGACGAGTATCAGCAAAATCCATATCAATATCAGGCATTGAAACACGTTCCGGATTTAAGAATCTTTCAAAAAGTAATTCATATTTTATAGGATCGAGATTAGTAATTCCAGTTAAAAAACAAACCATTGAACCAGCAGCACTACCACGACCAGGACCGACAACAATTTTATTGTTCTTTGCCCAGTTAATAAAATCCGCCACAATTAAAAAGTACGATGGCCAACCCATCTTTGCGATTACTCCTAATTCATATTCAAGTCGTTCATTAACTTTTTTTAATTGTTCGGCGTCTGCGCTAGGAAAACGTTTTAGTATTCCCTTCTCACACCATTCTTTCAAATACGAATTACCGTCATAGCCAGTTGGTACTTCAAAAAAAGGTAATTGAATATTTCCTAATTCAATTTCTAAATTACACATCTCCGCAATTTTTAGAGTATTACTGATAGCTTCGGGGGTGTCTTTAAAAGCGGCGATCATTTCAGCGTTTGAGCGCATTGAATAATCACCGTGACCGATCATCTTCATGCGATCAGTGTCGGTGATTTTTTTCTTATTTTGTAAACATAAAAGAATATCTTGCGCTTCGGCATCTTCTTTTTTAAAATAATGAACATCATTAGTTGCAATCAGCGGAATATTTAATTCTTTTGCAAATATTATTAATTGCTCATTAACTTTTATCAGTTCTGGAATCTCAGGATGATCCATTAATTCTAAATAAAAATTCCCTTGACCAAACAAGTCATTATATTCTTTAATGCGTTTTTTAGCCTCGGGTAACTTCTCCGCCATAATTAAACGCGGTATTTCGCCAGCCAGACAGGCCGTTGAAGCAATTAAACCCTCATGATGTTCACTTAAAAGTTCCCAGTCAATTCGGGGTTTATAATAAAATCCTTCTAAATGTGCATGAGAAACGAGTTTAATTAGATTTTTATAACCAATCTCGTTTTTAGCTAGAAGGAGGAGGTGAAAACTACGAGCGTCTTCCCGCGTATTTTTATCGAATCTTGAATTTTGCGCTAAATATGTTTCAACGCCGACAATCGGTTTAATTCCCGCTTTTTTCGCCTTTTGATAGAATTCAATCACACCATACATTGAACCATGATCGGTTAAGGCTACCGCCGGTGATCCCTGTTCTTTAGCATAACTAATCATCTCGTCGAGTTTAGTTAAACCGTCGAGTAAGGAATAGTGGCTATGATTATGCAGATGGACAAAAGACATTAATTATGTGCTTATTATATTTTATAAATATTTCAATTTCGCATTACTATTTTAGTATAAGAAAATCAGGATGGCAAATGGCATTTTAATAAATAAAAAAGCGCTTCATTTTACCGAAACGCTTTAATTGACTGACTGTTTAAATCAGGGTTTGTTTTTCTTTTCGCTTTTGCGAATTAAAAATAAGATAAATGGAGATTAGAATTATGAGAGAACCGATTTTATATTCGCATTCGGTTTTAATCTTTTGCAAAATTTTTTTCATGATTATTAATCTCTAGTTTTTTCCTTTTTAACGCTAAGAAGTACAAACAAGCAAAATACCACCAAGATTCCACCCAGAGTAAGAGCGGAAATTAAATTTTCCAAACTAAACTCCTTCGAAATTAGGGTCAGAATGAAACCTATCAGCCCAACCGCAACTGAAATCAGTGAGGTCGCAAACAGCGGTCGATGCCCGAAATTTATTCTAAAATTTTTCATGAACATGGCTCTTTCTTTTTAACAGTTATTTTATTTTTTTTATTATTTCATTTAACTCTTCCTCGGCATAAAAGTCAATTACTAACTTTCCGCCCTTCCCTTGTCTTTTAATTTCAACTTTAGTCGCCAATAATTCAGCTAGCTCTTCCTCTCGAGCCCGATCAAAATAATCTTTCGTTTTAGCGGCTTTCGTTCCGCCGAGTCGTTTAATTTCTTTATCAGTTTCTGCCACGGTCATGTTTTGTCGCAGAATTTTCTTAAGCATGTTAACTTGCTTGGCTTCGCCATCAAGACCAAGTAAATATTTTGCATGTGCTTCAGTAATTTTTCCTAATGCCAATGCTTCTTGAATAACAGACGGAAGAGCTAATAGGCGCAAAGCATTAGCAACACTAGAACGTGCTTTACCAACTTTTTTAGCGGCTTCTTCTTGAGTAATATTAAATTCATCAATTAATCTTTGATAAGCGCGAGCTGTCTCAAGTGGATTTAAATCTTCACGTTGAAGATTTTCAATTAAGGCTATTTCTAATTTTTTCTGATCACGCTCTTCACGAACAATTACCGGTACTTCTTTTAAGCCAATTAATTTAGCACTACGGAGTCGGCGTTCACCGGCAATTAACTCATAATCACTGCCTTTTTTAGTAACAATTAATGGCGAAATAATTCCATGTTCTTTAATTGATTCCGCTAAATCATTGAGAGCGGCATCGGCGAAATAAGTTCGTGGCTGCTGGGGATTAATCGCAATCCTGTCCGGACTAACCTTCAAAATTCTATCACCATCATGAAGAACGACTGTTTCTTCTTCAGCAATTTCGGACTTAAACGGATTTTGTCCGTAAGTCATTGTTTTTTTAGGAATTAGAGAGCCGAGTCCGCGGCCTAAAACTTGAGCCATACATTTTTATACCCAAACAGGTACTTATTTTAATAAAGGATATTTATTATTCTAAACTAATTACTTCGCGCGCTAAACCTTCATACGCCCTACCACCTCGAGATTTCGGATCATAATGCAAAATTGAGCGACCATAACTAGGCGCTTCGGCTAAACGTACACTGCGCGGAATAACGGAGCGAAAAATTCGATTGGGAAAAAATTTATATAATTCTTCCATGACTGCTTCTGATAATTTATTTCGCTTATCAAACATGGTAATAACCGCCCCCATAATTTTGAGGGTAGGTTTTAAATTAGTTTGCACAAGGCTAATAGTTTCAAGTAACTGACTTAAGCCTTCAAGCGCAAAATATTCACTTTGAATTGGTATTAAAATTTCATCGGCCGCGACCAGGCTATTAACTGTCAGTAGTCCGAGTGATGGCGGGCCATCAATAATTATATAATCATAATCTTTGCGAATTTCTTCTAAAATCATTGATAAGCGAAATTCGCGGTTTTCAAGGTTAACTAAATCAATTCCCGCGCCGGCCAGCGATAAAGTAGCCGGAGCGACTTTAAGGCCTTCCTGCATTGTTCTCTTTATTACTTCAAAAATTGGTTTTTGGCCGATAATTGATTCATAGACACCGGCTTCTAAATTTCGATGATCAAGTCCGAGTCCTGAGCTCGCGTTTGCTTGCGGGTCAATATCAACCAAAAGAACCTGTTTACCAAGAAAGGCTAAATAGGCACCTAAATTAACGGCGGTCGTCGTCTTCCCAACACCACCTTTTTGATTAACAATAGCGATAATTTTTCCCATAGTATTTACTGATATATTTATTATATCTTAAAGAAAAATCTTTGACAATTGACACCATATTTATTATACTAAATTTTGTAAATAGTGAATTATATTATTGCCCGGGTGTCGGAACTGGTAGACGAACACGACTCAAAATCGTGCGGTCGAGAGACCATGCGGGTTCGATTCCCGCCCCGGGCACACAAAAACAAACTCTAAGCAGAGTTTGTTTTTTTATGAACTATATTTTGTGAAATATTTTATAATTTAGTTCGCTTTCTTAAATCTGACACTAAAAACCGGTTCGTATTCAACTTTATTTTCATCAATAATTTTTACTGTTTCGCCGCTCGTCAGTTGCGCTAAAGCTAAATCGCTAAGTAAAATAATGTCTCCAGCGATATTTAATTTTAGGCCCTCTAATTTATCAAATTCTTCTTTAAAATCGGCCTGAATTCCCATCTCAATTTTTTTCTTTTTAATTTTTAAGGCCTCTAATTCTTCAAGGGCATCCTGGTATTCGCCACTGACCGACAAAGCGTCGCGATAAATTGTTTTTAAATCACGTTGCTGTCTTTTTTTATCCTGAATTCTTTTGAAAACGTCGGGAAGTTGTTGTGACATAATTTTATTTAAAATTTATTTTTAAGCTGAAGGGATTATAGCACAGCAATTAGCCCGCCACCTAATACTCTTTTTTTATCATAAAAAACAATGCTTTGACCAGGCGTAACGGCACGTTGAACTTTATTAAATTTAACAGTATAATCAGTTTTATTTTTTGGAGTTATCGTACATTTTACCGCTTTGTGGCCGTATCGAATTACGGCTTCACATTTCAGCGCCTTCTTCGGTGCGCGACCGCTTAACCAATTAACTTTTTTAGCAACTAAACCAGGTTCGTACAGAATATTTTCATTCCAGTTCTTGACGACATAAAGAATGTTTTTCTTATAATCAAATTTTGCAACATAATACGGCCCCGTGCCTCCGACCAGTCCGCGTCTTTGTCCAATTGTGTACAATGGTAAACCGAGATGCTCACCGATTTTTTCACCAGTTTCAAGAATCTTAATATCTCCTGGTTTCAAGTCTAAATATTTCTTTAAAAAATTATTATGGTCACCGGAAAGAAAGCAAATATCCTGACTCTCAGCTTTTGAGGCAGTGGCTAGTTTAAATTTAGCTGCTAACTTTCGTACTTGCGGCTTAATATAATTTCCCAGTGGAAAAAGTAAATGCTTTAATTCATCTGGTTTGAATGTATAGAGAAAATACGACTGATCTTTGTTTTTATCTTTCGCTTTAAATAACTGATACTCACGGCCAACTTTTTTTATGTTTAAGTAATGGCCAGTGGCTACATAATCATAACCAAGAGCACGAGCGTGTTTTAAGAGTAAGCCAATTTTAATTTTACGATTACAAACAACGCAAGGATTAGGAGTGCGTCCAGAATCGTATTCACTTAAAAAATTATCGACAACCGCTTTTTTAAATGGCTCAGAAAAGTTGAATGTAAATAAAGGGATGCCAATTTTAGCAGCGACTAATTTAGCATCACTTAAAGACTCAAGCGAGCAACAGCGATTTTCATTTTTTTCTCCAGCTGATTCATCTTTCCAGAAATGCAAAAAGACGCCCGAAACATCATATCCCTGATTTTTTAGAAGTTGGGCGGCGACGCTTGAGTCGACTCCGCCCGACATGGCCATTAAAACCTTAGCTTTTTTTATTTTTATTTTCATTTTATATTTTATTTAATACTTGACAAATAATGATAAATACAGAATAATATCTATAGTACCTTAAATAGCCTATCGAGGTCAAAAATAAAGCTTGCTATCTATTTCCCTAGCAAGACAAAAAATAATTATTTAAAATGGAAAAATTATTCTTAATCACCACAAACACTGCTGAATCATCAGCAAAAAACTTGGATGCTATTGAAATCGAAAGAAACACTATTAATTTTAGAAAAGAAATCTATTTCATTATCACACACACCGGCGAGCTTATTGCTTGCGACACCTATTCAGATTATTTAGTTATACTAGATGAAATTCATGACCGCGATATCTACAATTAGAAATTCGTAAAAAAAACTGCAAGTGACTCCTAAAAAAGTCACTTTTTTATTTGCAAATCTCGAAATACTTCCAAATATTCTTTGGCGGTTTTTTCCCAAGTAAATAATTTACTGCGCTCGTATCCTTTTTTAATTAACATTTCTCGAAAAGGCTCATCATTAATTATAGTCTCAAGAGCATCAGTAATTTCTAAAGCTTTAAATGGGTTAATCATTAAGGCGGCGCTGCCGACAACTTCCGGCAAACTCGAAACATTAGAACAAATAACTGGTAAACCGTGGCTCATGGCCTCAAGCGGCGGAAACCCGAAACCTTCATAAAACGATGGGTAAACAAAAACTAAAGATTTTGAATATAAAATGTCGCGTTCCGATTGACTTATATAACCCAAGAATACTATATCTTCTTTAAACGGCGACTCATTCCACTTCTTGTATATTTTTTTATTCTTCCAGCCACAAGCACCAGCTAAAACAAGCTTTAAATCACTAAATTCGGGATTTTTTAGTCTTAAATCATTATAAGCTTCAATTAAAGTCGCAATGTTTTTACGTGGCTCAATCGTTCCTAAATATAAAATTAAACGTCCGGTTAATTTATTTTTAGTTATGATATCTGACTGAGCTTTAGTTTCGGAAGCGGGCACATTATCGCTCAACTCTTTTTCAGCGCAAATATTATTTCCGGAATAAATAACCTTAATCTTTTCACTCGGAATTTTTAAAAGTTCAATGATATCATTTTTTGTATTTTCAGAAACAGCGATAATTATATCGGAACTTTGCAGAGTTTTTTTAATGCCCAAGGCTTTATGCCAAAAATTTTTGCGAGCGCTGAAAAATTCAGGATATCTTAAAAATGATAAGTCGTGAACGGTAACAACCTTCTTCGTATTTTTACTTAAAGAAGTAAAATTAAAATGAGGCGACCAAAAAACATCAACTCCACCAAGGGCAAGATCAATTTTCGGTCGCGCTAGAAGCTTTTGAAAAAAATAATTAAATATTTTGTTCGGAATATGACGGCCGATTACATTGGAATTTGCACGATTCCACGTTGCTAATTTTAAATCTAAATTATTCCAGGAATTATAAAATAGCTTATACTCATTAGTTTTATCAAGTTCAAAAATCGCGGTTAATAAATTAGCGGTGTATTGAGAAACACCGCTATAATATTTATCCATTAAAACTCGAATATCAACCCCTATTTTCATAGATTATTTAAGATGTGATTTATTTTTATGCATTTCAATAAAATCTTTAATCTGAGTTTGAAAATTTAAGACGGAAAATCTCTCGGCTTGAGTTCTTATTGCTTGCGAATCAAAATTAATGCTTTCGTATTTTTTAACGGCATTAACTAGCGCGTCAGCCGTCTGCTCGTCAAAAAAGACGCCCGTCTTCCCTTCAATAATTGTTTCCGTCGCTCCCCCTAGTCGATAGGCGATTACCGGTCGCCCGCTAGCCATTGACTCAACAACGGTAATGCCAAAATCTTCTTCTTGCGGATTTATAAAAGCTTGCGCCCCTTGAAATAGTTTAGCTTTTTCTTCTTCACTGACTCGTCCTAAAAATTCGATATTACTAGATTCACCAGCGATTTTCTTTAAACGAATTAAATCAACGCCATCGCCAAATATTTTAAGCTTATACGCTTCTCCTAATTTTTTAAAAGCCTCAATAACAATATCAACTCTCTTATACGGCGCGAGTCGGCAACCAGCTAAAAAATATTTGTCTTCCGGCTTTTGCTTACTTAAATCAATAATAGAAAATTTCTCGGTTTCAACTGGCGGATAAATAACTGTCGACGTTCGGCGGTAATATTTAGCAATTCGTTCCTGAACCGTTACAGAATTAGCGATAAAAACGTCGACGCGATCGGCGGCCAGTCGATCCCAAATACGGATTCGATTTAAAATTAAAGAAATTAATTTCTTTAACCATTTATTATACTTAAGTTCATTTATATATTGATGGGTATCGCTCCAAAGATATCGGGTTGGGGTATGACAATAGCAAATATGAAGACAATGCGGTTTTGTGATAACGCCTTTAGCAAAAGAACTTGTGTCTGATAGTACTAACTCATATGGAGACAAATCGAAAAATTCAACCGCTATCGGCATGAAAAATAAATACCATTGATAATGTTTTATACCGCCCGGTAATTTCTGAATAATTGAGGGCTCAATACGGCGATCTTTAAAATATTTCGTAACGTTCTTTTCTTCATAAAGAAGAGTATAAATCGGTGCCTCGGGAAACATATCGGAAAAAACTTTTAAAACTTTTTCCGCCCCGCCGTCTTGAGCTAAGTGATCGTGGATTAAAGCAACTTTCATGTATGTTATTCCGCTTGACGATGTTTTAAGACCGCAAAGGGAGTTTTAAATAAAATTGAAATATCAAATAATAATGACCAGTTCTCAATATAATAAATATCAAGTTTCGCTTCTTCCTCAAAAAGTAAATCGCTACGACCAGAAACCTGAGCTAAGCCAGTTATTCCCGGTTTTATCGTTAAAGTTTTTCGGTGATAATTTTCATATTTAGCAACTTCTTCCGGTAAATGTGGTCGCGGTCCGACTAAACTCATGCGACCGACAAAAACTAAAAATAATTCCGGAAGCTCATCAATTGACCAACGACGCATAATTTTACCGACGCGAGTAACACGAGGATCATCTTGAATTTTAACAAGTGGTCCACCCTTGCGCAGATTACGATCGGCGAGCTCATTATAGCGCATACTATCAGAGTTCGGAATCATTGAACGAAATTTAAAATAACGAAAAGTTGAACCGCCTTCGCCAACTCGGTAAACAGGACTGCCATCATCACGGCGCGAAAAGAAAATTGGACCGCGAGAATCGAATCTAATTGCGAGCATGGTTAAAAGAATAATTGGTGAAAGAACAAGAATTATTAGGCTCGACCCGACAAGATCAAAAATTCTTTTAAATACTTTCCCCCAACCTTCTAAAGTTGTGCGTTTAACTTCAACAACCGGGATACCGATAATTTCCGCAACTTCAGTCCGCAGAACCTTAACTTCAAGTAAGTCAGCGACATATTTATAAGTAATGTGATTTTCGTTTGTAAAATCGAAGAGACGTAAATTTTCCGCTTTACTTAAATTCGGGTCGCTTTGAATAATTTCGTCTATTTCCCTTCCCGAAATAAATTCAGCTAATTCCTGCGCCGTTTCTAAAGAAAAATCACGAACTCTTTTTATAACTTCGTAACCAGATTTTTTATTACTAGAGAATTCCTCCATCAAATTATCAGTTGTCTTTGAACTACCGACGAGAATAATTTTATGAACACCAATTCCAAATCTATATAAACGTCTTTGTAGCCAACGAATGAAAGCATGCGCGAAGCTTAAATAAATAAAAGCGAAAACGCTCCCAATTAAAACAATAAAACGTGAATCAAATAAATCACGTTGAAAAAAAATAATAATTGCAATCATCGCTAAACCTGCGGTACAGGCAAAAAATATTTTTCTTAATTCTTGCGCTAATTTACGCGCGCTACGAATGCTGTAAACTCCAGAAATGGCTAAAATAATAACCCAGATAAGAGAAATGACTAGCAAGGAGCGAAAGTAAATCGGAAATTGGAGATCAAAAATTATTGGACGAACACTGGCTGTCCAATGTGAAAATCTTAAATAATAGGCTGAAAGACCCGCTAAAACAAGTAAAATAAAATCAATCGGAATAAATAGGATTGAAAATAAAGTTTCAATTTTTTTCATATATAAATTAATAGATAATCGCGTTATTAGGGCAGCTATAAGCCGGATTCTGTTCTAGCAATCATTTATCTTGGCTTATTATTACTAATAAGCTCATGCGAGCTACTTGTCATTTTACTCAACGCGAGTAAAAGTTTGCTCTTGCTTCTGATAGGGTTTACCACGGCATCTCCGTCACCGGAGGCCGACATCGGCAGCTCCTTGCGAAACACCCAACGTCTTTTCACCTTTGATTCTGTCAAAATTTCCAGAATTAGTATTGTCTCTGTGGCACTGTCCCTAAAGTCCTTAAATAAATTTAAGGACCCCGGTGGGCGTTACCCACTATCGTCTCGCCTATAAATAAGCGGTGAAGTCCGGACTTTCCTCTCAAAATTAAAGTTTTCACTATAAAAAAGAGCGATTGCCCGCTTACCCTAATAACGATTATATGCTACAATAAAATACAAAATAAATCAAGTAAAAAGCCACCCGAAGATGGCTTTTTTTCTTAATTATTAGTTAATATTTCTTGTATTTGCATTTGACTTAAAGCCCCTTCCCAAACAGCTAAATCATCAATTAAAGTCAGACCGTTCTCAGCAACGATTTCAACAGTATCGGCCAATGGACGATTAGCCGACGAAACAAAATCTCGAGTACCCATCTCAACGCCATCAACATAAAAATTTAGTAAATTACGATAAGAATCATAAACGAGGGCGAGATAATGCCAAAGATCATCGGCCGGAATAGTTAAACCACGACCATAGCTATAATAGCCAAAATTATCATAAAGATTATAAGCCGTATAATCGACACTCGGAATAAGTGATAAAATATTTTCAGTACTCGAGCTCATTAAAGTAAAGCGCGCGCGATGACCATTATAAATATCCGGGACTTTCCACCAAAAACTTAAGGATAAATCTGAAGATTGGAGTGGTTCAAAGTTTATATTAACGGTCTTATCCCAGGTATTTATGATCGCACTATTAGTTTCATCAATATTAAACCAGCCATATTCATTAAGCGCTAAACTCGCGCCAGTAACTAAATCTTTCGTCGTCGTTCCGATTCCCTCATTAAAATTCCAAAAATGTTTCAATTCTGGTTTTTTTTGATTTTCGGGGTAAGAAACTGGTGCAAAGGGCGCTTCGCGACGGCGCAACTCAATAACTTCTTCTGGACTTAAAGCGCGGCTAATTAAGGCTAGTTCATCAATTCCAAAGGGACCATTGCTACTAGCAAGCTCGATTTTATCAACCGTCGGATATATTTTATTTGAGGCCATTTGAAATTTAATTTCGCCGTCAACATATAACGTCCAATAGCCCTGCGTTCGATTTATAACTAAAGTTGCCTGTCGCCAAACATTATCAAAGGGAAAATCTTGAAAATAACGCCAATCAGGATTTTCTAAACCAGCGAATTCCATTTCATTAGACTCAATCGTCATATTTATACCATCGCCATTAGCGTTGCTTAAAATAATATTTAATCTCGGATCAGTCATCGTCTGTTTATACCAAAAACTCATTGTAAAATCATTTAAATTAATTGAATTCTCTAATTCCCCACTTATATTTTCATAATATAGACCAGCTTCTTTAGCAGCGCCGAACTTTCCTGGAATCCAGTGCTCACCCGAATTTAAAGTACTCGAACTAAGGCTGCTTATAATATTTGAACCCGAAGCTTCATCAAAATGCCAAAGGTATTTTAAATCAGCCATTTCTATTGGCTCGGGAAATTTAAATAAATTATAAGCAGAATCGGAAAATTTATAAATTTCATTTAAAACAGTTTCTGTAATTTGATTCCAATCAATACTAGGATCATCAGATTTAACTAAATTAAAATCAATCTGATTATCACCCGTATTAGAAATTCGATTTAAAATATAATTATCAGTAATCGCTGACGCCGAATTAATTCCTCGCCAATAAGTCGCCCCAGCACCAAAGCCAACTAAATCAATAATATCAGTATCACTACTTGAGGTAATTGGGCCCTTACCTAAATACAAAGAGTAAGCTGTACTTAGCCAGTTAAAATCAGCATGTGTCGCAATTGCATTCGCCTTCGACTTATAATAATCATTTGCATTACTTGAACTGATTAAGTAAGTTCCCTTAGCTTTTATAACCGTGCCGCCGGGATAATTACCGTCACGAGGATCACCGATTCGAAAAATTAAAGTGGGGTCTTCTTTGTTCTCAGTTTTCTCGAGACGGTATGAAGCCTTAAATAAATCTAAGTCAAAGTCAGTCGGATTATATAACTCAATCCAATAATTAGAAGTAGTGCTATAAATTTTATTTATAATTGCCGTGCCAATCCCAGTGCTTTCAGTCGTCGTCGCATTCTCCGTTCCCTGATCACCACTAGAAACATTCCAGTTAATATTTGGGTCAGCGGATGCAATTAAATTAAAATCAGTTTTATTATTTTTCGTACTTTTTATTCGGTTCAAAACATAATTATCAATAATTTCTGGAGCCGGTCCTTCGCCCTGAAAATAAGTTGCGTCCGGTCCGAATCCGACCGCCTCAACAATATCCGGGTCTTGACTCGAACTAATCGCGTCGCTTGCTAAATATATTGTATAGCCGGAACCTGGCCAGGAAAATTCTTTTCGAGTCGCAACTGCATCCGCTTTTGTCAGATAAAAATTATTAGCGGTATTTTTAACAATTAAATATTTACCGTGGGCTTTAATAATTGTTCCGCCCGGAAAAGTCCCGTCACCGGTCTCATTAAATCTAATCATTATCGCCGGGTCCTCGCCTGTTTTCGTAATTTCTAAACGGTAATTAGCGGTCGCTAAATCAAAGTCTTGATCGCCAGGATTATATAATTCTAGCCAGTCATTTTCGCCCGTGCTATATATTTTATTAATTGTTGCAATTTTTAAAGCCGAATTATTTACTGCCGGACTGCTCGTATTATTAACATTAATAATCGCCACCGGTTTTTGATTTACGACTGGAGGCGAATAATAATTAGCGACTTTTGCGCTCGAACTTGATTTTCCGGTGCTCGCCGCCTTAACATCAGTTTCGACTATCTTAAGGCCGGCAACGGCCGTTTTAACGGCTGAGGAGCTACTTGGCGCTTGGTTAGCCTTTGTAACGACAATAGAAGTCGCCGAATCCGGCGTTTTTACCGGAGAAGCGCTCTTTTTCGCCGCCGTCGCCGAACTCGCCTTTTTTGGCTTAGCAGTCGAAATTGCTTTAGTTATTACGACATTATTTCCAACTTCGTCTTTCGTGCTTGTAGCTAGTTTTTCATTACTTTCAGTTAACATCACATCGGTTTCTAGCGCTGAACTACCAAATATTTTAGCCTTCAAAGCTAAAACAATATCCTTTGTTTTTTGTGCGATTCTCTTTAGCGACGACAAAGGATTATTAATTAAGCTCCAACGTAAAACTAAAGTCGCTGTTGGTACCCGACCTCTAATTTCAGCATCATTAAAAGCAGATGAAATAATAATATCCGTCGTCACATCATCTAAACTTGGCTGAAGAAATTGCGTGTACGGAACAAAAATGTAGCGACTGCCATTATTTTCAAGGCCGACGTTGTAGCCGATTATCTCCGGCGCGGGAATTAAAATATCTTTACGCGCTGCAATTTTTGAAAACTCAAACTCAGTTGAAAAAACATCGCCTAATGAATTAACAATATTTTTATCATCAAAACCGTCGGGAGTAATATTTAGAGCGTAGAAATTAGGGTCATATTCTAAACTAGCTAAATTATTTGGGTTAGATATGTTTGCGCTTTCATATAATTTTTCGGCTAAGCCGACACAAGTCCACTCGCCTGACTCCGGTCCTTTCTGTGTTTTAAAATCGAAATCATAAGCTAAATTACTATCAACCAGACTTTTCGCAATCGCGACGACTTTCGCTTGCTGAACGGAACTTAAATTACGCGGAATTTTTGCGCCCAAATATTTCTCATTTTCACTTTCATTAACAAACATATCCGCCGGAGTTTTAACAATTCCGCCGGCTAAAGCTTCGACAACATAATCAATACCGTCATCTTTACCGATATAGATGCCGACATGCCCGGAATTTATATTTTTAACAATTCCCTTTTCACTATAAATTAATGGATCACCAGAATATCCAAACATTTTCCCGTCACTAGAACTTCGATAAACGAGTGATCCAGGCGGCATCGCCCGACATAAAATCGGTAATGACCAAAGACTTAAACAAAAAATAAAAATAGAAATTATTTTCTTCATAATATTTTAATTATAATAATTAGACCATTCACTCTCACTCACTAACGGGAGTTCATAAGCTTGATTGCTAAGACGATTTATTGTCTCCACACTAAAAGCGCGACTAATCGCGTCGAGCGACTCGTTAGTATAAATTTCCGACAAAATATTTAAACAGGCCTCGGAAAATAATGAGCAATAATCGCCGATTAGTAAAACTATATTCTGACGTAATTTCGGGCTTGTTGTTTCAAGATTCGCTAGCGAACTTAAACTAGTCATTTGCTCAGCGTTAAAATAATGACCTTTATCCTTAATGTTGCTAATATTTTTTAAAACTTGAATTTTAAACTCATCATCGGCGTCTATTTTTAAAATATTTAAATAGTTTTCAATTTCGCCGTCATCATCTAATTCCGCCAGAATTTTTAAAGCCGAAATCTTATCCGGGCTCGAAGTAGCGCTATTTAATTTATTAATTAAAAATGTCACTAAATCATTTTCGGCGCCTAAACTTAAGTCATAGCGTTTAATTATTTCGCGCGCGACATTATCGTCATACATATCTGACGTTAAATATAAACTTAGATAATCCGGCATTGTTTTTTGATTTGGTCTTAAAGCTAAAAGCTTAACTATTTCGAGCCTAAATTCCGGGTTTAAGTCCGCCTTAAACCAATATTTTTCTAAACGTTTCTCTATTTTAGATGAGTTCCTATTTATACTCGCAATGACTAATTCTTCTTGACCTAAACGGTATAAATAACATTCTTCATGACAAATTTTTTCACTTTCATAAGAATTTTTAAGTCGCGCTAAAGCAATCTCAGATTGCGTAATGCTAAGTAATGAAATTGTAAAATACATAATTATCAACACGGTAAAAACTATCAGAACGGCGATAATTTTACGTTTCGTCGTTCTTAAATGTCTCCTTAATAATTTAAATAAACGCGACTGCGCCGTTCGCTCTATTAATTTCATAAAAATAATTTAATAAATTAGTCCTCCTAATATAGCAAAAGACCCCTGATAGATATTTAAGAAAAACCTAATGTCTTTCTTAGCTCAAAGACTAAAAACTCCTTAAAAATTCCCGAAATTTCTCAAAATAAAAAAACCAGACCCGAGAGTCTGATTTTTTAGATATTTTTTATTTCACTATTTAATTTATTTCTTACACTTTTAATTTATTTCTGAACTTTTAAATTAGCTTCAACGCTCGCTTTAAACGCTTGCCAATCGCTAGTTATTTTTGGGTCAAGCGCCTTCGCTTTTTCATAAGTTAATTCTGCCGCCGTCGTACTACCGGTGACTTCATATAACTTCGCTAAATTATATAGAATCTCCGGATCAGGTTCAGAAATAGCCGCGAGTCTCGCCGCTAATATAACCGCATGCTCATAATCCTTCGCGTCACCATAAAAATTAATCGCGAGCTTAAGTAAGGCGGGTGAACTTAACTGGCTACTACCGCCTTTATCAAGACAATTATTTAAAGTCGGCCCAATTTCACTATCATATTTTTTATCTTTAATAACGAAATACATCTGACTTAAACGGCAATAACCTTCATAGTAGTTTGTGTTTAAGGCAATTCCCTGTTTCATCGTCGCAACTGCCTCGTCATTTTCCATTCTTGTTAGTTGCATTTGCGCTTTAACGAAATAAACCGTTGCCCGACCGGGAGTGGCCGCAATTGAATCTTCAATGGCATTCATCGCCTGCGAAGAATAAAAATTAAATTGCTCGAGATCTTGGTAATTAAAACGAGCGGTCGCGTCTAAAATCTGCGCTAGTTGCATTTGCTGCATACTATCATAAGGATTATAAGCCACATTAATTTTTGCAAGTGATATCGCATAATCAAGAATATCTTGCGCTTTTTTATGGTCAAGGCTATTTAAAAGCGTCGGGTTGCTAACAAGAAGGTTAATTAGGGTAACACGAGCGTCACGCTCCATTGGACGGCCACTGAGGCTTCCTTTATAGGCCTCATAGCCACTTTCTAGATTACCGGAGGCAATATTGGCATAACCATTAATTGAGCCCGTAAACATTTTCCAAGTACGAACGTTATAGTAATTAGCGAATATATAAGCAATCACTAAGAATCCTATTAAGAAGATAAGCTCAGTATTATCGCTCTTAATGACAAATCGAGGTTTTTTCTCTTCAGCC